>CAYNKU010000296.1:0-3056 GCA_964397865.1 uncultured Pirellulales bacterium
TATCCGGTTCGTGGGAGATTGACAAATGAATAGAATGACGAAATTAAGTGTTGTTTTGTTGGTTGCGATTTTTTGTTTGAACTGCGTGGGCGATTCATGGGCGGCAGAGGCCGACTGGAAACTCGCGATACAGGCGTGGTCATTCAGAAAGTTTACTTTCTTCGAGGCTGTCGATAAGACCGCATCGCTCGGATTGAAGTATATCGAAGGATATCCGGGCCAGAAGTTCAGTCTTGAAAACCCCGAAGCAGTATTTCGGCATGATATGTCGGCTGAACTGAAGCAGCAGGCTAAAGAGAAGCTCTCTGCCGCGGGGGTAAAGCTGATTAACTACGGGGTAGTGAACCTTAAAAACGACGAGGCTCAATGCCGGGAAGTCTTTGATTTTGCCAGGGAAATGGGGATCGAGACAATAGTGGCTGAACCTCCGACCGATGCGCTTGACCTGGTTGAAAAACTTTGTAAAGAGTATAACATCAGGCTCGCCATTCACAACCACCCGAAGCCTTCTTTCTATTGGAACGTCGATACTGTTCTGTCGGCGATTAACGGCAGAAGCTCTTTGATGGGCGCATGCGCTGATACCGGCCACTGGGTGCGGTCGGGCCTTGATCCGGTGGAGTGTCTTAGAAAACTCGAAGGCAGGGTCGTTAGTTTGCACTTCAAGGATTTAAACGAATTCGGCACGCGTCAGGCACATGATGTCGTATGGGGGACGGGTAAAGGTAAAGTAAGAGGGATGCTTGAAGAGCTGAAGCGGCAGAATTTCAAAGGTGTCTTTTCAATAGAGTATGAACACAACTGGGATAATTCCTACAATGAGATAAAAGATTCTGTTGCCTATTTTAACCGATGCACTAAAGAGCTTTTCGGCGGCAGTAGTCTGGATATTCAGCAGCTTGAAGAGGTTCTGGATAAGGTAGCTAAATATGATTACGGCCGGAATCGCGAGGCTTTAAGTGAGCTTTCCGATATTATCCGCGGCAGTTACGATTCGCCGAGGAACTTAAAGAGTATCGAAAAACGGTTCCTCGAATTTTTGCGCTCGGACGCCACTGTCGCGAGCAAACAGTTTATCTGCAGACAGCTTAGCGTTATAGGTACGGCCGAAGCGGTTGATACTCTCTCCGCGATGCTTGCCGATGCGGCAACGACGGATATGGCACTTTACGCCCTGGAACAGATACCCGGCGAGCAGGTCGACGAGGCGATCGGAAAAGCTCTTACCAGAACAACCGGCCGGGCAAAGGCGGGCATAATAAACACCCTCGGCGTCCGGAAAGTTGAGAAATCGGTTCCGGTTCTTTCTGAAATGGTTTACAGCGATAATGCTATGATAGCGTCTTCGGCGGCAGCGGCACTGGGCAGGATCGCTAATGATCAGGCCCTGGCGGCACTTTCCGATGCCAAGGACAAGACCAAAGGAGCGGTTCGAGAGCAGGTTCTGGATGCGTATCTTGCAGCGGCCGACACAATGGGCAAGAGGGGGTTGGCGATTTATAAGGAGTTGTCTGCCGATTCACTGCCTTTGCCGATTCGCAACGCCGCTTTAAGGAGAATCGTCGCGCTAACCGGTGATAAGGCCGGCGATACAGTTCTTGCCCTGCTCGCCGAGCCGGCGATGGAATCGACCGCCATTACCCTGGCGAAAGAGATGCCTTCGGTGCGGACGATAAGGGCGATGACCGAGAAGATGTCGGATCTTTCTTCGCCGGGTAAAGTTCAGCTTTTAGTTGCGCTGGCGGACCGTGAGGTTAAGGCGGCTCAGCCTGAGGTTATCAAGGCGGTTTCATCGGATGACGAAACCGTTCGCATCGCGGCCTTGACGGCGCTGAAGGATTTGGGCGACGATTCGTCGGTGGCTCTTCTGGCAAAGACGGCGGCGACCGCAAAGGCCGGTGAGCAGGAGGCGGCGCGCAGCAGTCTTTATAAACTGCGAGGCCGGGGAATAGACCGGACGATTATACGTTCGATCGCAGCCGCTGAGACAGCGGTAAAAGTGGAGTTGATAGCCGTAGCGGGTGAGAGAAATATAAAGGCCGCTGCCAAAACTCTGCTCGCTGCCGCGACCGATTCCGACGGCAAGGTGCGGCTCGAGTCTATAAAGGTATTGAAAGTCGTGGCGGGCAAAAAGGATTTGGCGGCACTTCTCGGACTTTTAATCGATCAGGAGAAAGATAGTGACCGCAAGGAACTCGAAAGGACTATAGCGACTGTCGCCAATAAGCTGGACGAGACAGACGGGCGGTCTGAAGCTGTCCTTGAAGCGCTCGGGCAGGAGTACAAAAAACAAACACCCGCCACAAAGGCATCGTTGATGAGTATCCTCTCGAAGATAGGCGACGACAGCTCGGTTGCTATGGTCGTTGCAGCGATGAAGGATAGCGAGGCTTCGGTTCGAGACGCTGCGGTTCGTGCTCTGGCTGACTGGCCGACGGCGGCGCCCGCAGAGGAACTTTTGAAAATCGTCAAGACCACTGACAATAACGTCCACCTTATCCTTGCCCTTCGAGGTTATGTAAGGCAGCTTGGTCTCGAAAGCGGACGATCGGCTGAAGAGACACTCGAAAGATATAAGCAGGCAATGGCGCTTGCGCCGAATATCGCTGAGAAGAGAATGGTATTTGCGGGCATAGCTAAACTCAGGAACGTGGCTGCTTTGAACATGGCGCAGGAATATCTTGCCGACAAAGAGCTTGGCCAGGAGGCCCAGGTTGCCCTTCTTAAAATTGCCAATACTACAAGACGCACCGCTCCGGAGAAGACAAAGGCCGCTCTTGAAAAGCTGCTTGGTCTTGACTCTGTAAGCGAGGCATCTCGCCAGCAGGCTGGGCGGCTTTTGGCCAGGATAAAGTAAATAAGCGGGCTGCGAGTTGGTTTAAGATATAATCGAGTATTCTATGAGCCCCTGTTCAAGGGGCTCTTTTTTGAGTTTGGGAGTCAGAGAATTATGTTTACAAAAGCACAGGCAAGAAAAAGATTTGGAAGTTTTGTTATTTTTGTAAGCGTTCAGGCAGATTTGGTTAAATCGCCTGATGTTTCTATTAACGAAGGAA
>CAYNKU010000297.1:0-3048 GCA_964397865.1 uncultured Pirellulales bacterium
TTGAGTTTGACGATGACACAGACTTTGTCACATGTTGTCCTGAAGGTCATAAACCACAAAGAGTTAATAGAACTCGCAAGCAGAATATAAACGCCAGGTTTAACAAAGAACAATGCAGTGAATGTCCTCGCTGTGATATATGCCCGGTAAAGGTAGGCAAGAAAGCCGCCTATCTAAACTATAATGATAAGAAGATGCGGTTGGCTAAAAGAAGAGCATATGAAGAAACCAAAGAGTTCCTTGATAAACACCGATGGCGAGCAGGCATTGAAGCAACAAACTCACATCTGAAATCAGATTTAGGCGCCGGTCGCCTCAGAGTCCGGGGCATAGCCAACGTACGCTTCGCACTTGTCCTTAAAGCTCTCGGATTGAACATTATGAGGTGTGCAAAGGCCATGAGCACCTCTTTGTTGTCATATCTCAAACGTATTTTGGGCTTAATAGCGCAATATTTAGCTTTTGAATCAAAACTTTTAACATTTAAATCTGTGAAACCTGATTTTACATATTAAGTTGTCAAAGAACAGAATATTCAATCTATTTTTGGTGTATCCTTTTTGCCGGATCGTCATGATTAATAAGATTATTAAAAGAGGTGTGAAAAACCCCTAATCAACAAAAAGTGTTAGGAATATTGGACTCCACATGTTATATTATCATATTGATAATATTGCAGATGGAGGTGATTATGAGACCAAAGGAACAAGAACGTTCCCAACCGATATTTCACTATTTTAGCATAGAAGAGTTGGTGCCGGATGACCATATTCTTCGCATTATAGACAAAGTTGTGGATTTTTCTTTTGTCCACGAAATGGTAAAAGAGTGTTATTGCTCTGACAATGGCAGACCAGGTATTAATTCTGAACTGGTGGTTCGCATGATTCTTATCGGTTACCTTTACAACCTCAGTGAAAAGAGGCTTTGTGAGGAAGTGAAGATGCATGCGGCTTACCGGTGGTTTTGCCGTATTTCCTTTGATGATAAAGTTCCAGACCGGAGTACTTTGAACAAACTGCGTAATCATAGATGGGCTTCGGTAAACCTTTTTGAAAAGATCATGCATAATATTGTTCAGCAATGTATAAACGCAGGTCTTGTCAGCGGGAAACATCTTAGTGTTGATGGCACGCAGATCAGGGCAAATGCTTCTATAAAGAGTCTTGAGCCCATAGTTGTTCCGATGCCTCTTGATGATTATTTGCATGAATTGAACCTCGCAAGTGATGATAAAAAGGATACGCATCCTCAGGACAAAGACTTTCACGGCGCTTCATTAAGCAATAAAACACATCGTTCAAAAACTGACCCGGATTCCCGGCTCTATCGTAAGTCCAAAGGTAAAGAGGCATCACTATCCTATATTGGCCACAATCTGATAGACACTAAAAGCAGGGTTATACTTGCCACAAGAGCCACTCATGCAAGCGGGTCGGCTGAACCCGCAGCGGCTCTTGACATGTTGTCTGATATTGAAAACTTTCCCGATCTTTGCCATAAAGTGAAAACCCTTGCCGCTGATAAAGGTTATGGCTCCGCTGAGTTTATCGCGGATATACGAGATAGCGGCATTATCCCGCATATACCATTACTGGCAAACGAAAAACCGGAGCCTATACCTTCATGGAAAAACCGAACATTCAAACCACATATACAAGCGCAACGTAACGAAAAAATCAGACGTGCAAAAGCCAGGAATTTTGTCCGCTCGATTGTCGCAACCTCCGATTATAAATTATCACAAAAACTCCGTAAACGCTCAGAACATGTTTTTGCCGAAGCCAAGATATGCCACGGACTTCACACAGCACGATGTCGAGGTGAACGCTCATTACAGGATCAACTCTACATGACTGCTACCGTACAAAATGTCAAAAGGCTCGTATCTTTCAGCAAAAGAAAGATTAAATCTGTACTCGAAGGCACGCTAATTCATATATCTGTGCCTTCATATTGTCTTTCTTTTAATTTTTCGAATGTTATTGATCTGTTATTCAATTCTTTTCACTTGATGAGAAATAAATTCAAAACCTTCACCCTTATTCGGGTATATCTACTCTGTTTGAAATAATACTTTTTCACAGGACTTTTAGACAGTTAATTATGATTAATATTAGGTGGATTCAACCCTCAAGTGCAATACTTAGGTAAAAATGATGGTGAGTTAGTGTATATAATAATTTGCCCTAACAAATCATCCCCTTACTCAAGGAGAGCACAATGGGAAAGTGTTACAACCAACTTACCGAAGGAGAACGTAATCAAATTTATGTGTTGAAGCAAGAGAATGTTTCTAACTGTAGGATAGCCATGATCCTGCGAAGATATCCAAGCACGATTGGCAGGGAGATACGCAGGAACCATGGTCAACGTGGATACCGTCCCAAGCAGGCCCAAAGAAAGGCACAGGAGCGTCGTAAAATACCTCGAAGCTTAAAGATGACCCAAGAGGTGATTTCCTACATTGAGGAGAAACTTCGAGAGGAGTTTTCGCCCGAACAGATTAGTTGTACCATGCGAGGAAGCGTTGGCATTAGTATCAGCCACGAAAGGATTTACCAATACATCTGGCATGATAAAAAGCATGGTGGTGACCTGTACCTGAAGCTGCGTATTGCCGGGGTGAAAAAACGCCGTAAGCGCTACGGCAAGAAGGATTGGCGCGGGAAAATACCGAACCGTATTGATATTGATCAGCGCCCGGAAATCGTTGAAGAGAAGACACGCATTGGCGACTGGGAAGCTGATCTTGTGAGCGGGGCTCACCACCGGGGATTTCTGGTGACGCTGGCCGAACGTAAAAGCAAATACATACTTATAGGTCATGTAAAACAAAAAACTGCTGATGAAGTAAAAAGGGAAATTGTGCGGTTGTTGTCTCCAAATAAGGAGTGGGTGCATACAATCACATATGACAATGGGCGAGAATTTTCGGCACACGAATTGATCAATAAAGGTCTCAATTGCCAGAGTTATTTTGCTAAGCCATACCACTCATGGGAACGTGGATTGAACGAAAACACGAACGGACTAATCCGTCAATAC
>CAYNKU010000298.1:0-3040 GCA_964397865.1 uncultured Pirellulales bacterium
AAATTTTCGAATCTTTTTATTGACCTTTTTGCGTAGCGGCAGCTACATAATCTTCGACTGCACTATTGTATACTTTTCCCATCTTAAACATTTTGTAGAACATGTAATGATACACATAGTACAGTAGTAAATTGATTCCGTTCCAGATAGCTGAAGCACCAAAGGCCGGTTTAAACTCTCCGGTTATTGCCCAGAGAAAAAGTGTTTGGGCACAAAAAATAAAGAATCTATACACCAAGCCGCTTTTGAACAATAGTTCAAGGTTTATTTTTCTCCATAACATAACAGATTCACTCCACAATTAAACCGGGGTTTCCCATATAACATTATATATCCTATCCGACAGCTTCCCTGACCTCTCGGATAAATCCGGAGACTTCTGACAGCATCCCGGCCTCGTCTTCGAGGTTCTCTTCAATCAGTTTGACTATCTTCGAGCCTATGATAACTCCGTCGGCGCCGGCGCCGGCGATCGCCGCGGCGTGCTCGGCCTTGCTTATTCCGAACCCGACGCAAACCGGTACAGTTGTCAGTTCCTTGAGTTTACCAACCAGTTGGCCCACCGAATCCGAAAGATTCTCCCTGCTGCCGGTTACCCCCAGTACAGAGACGGTATAAATAAACCCGGTTGTTTTGGAGGCGATAAGTTTCATTCTTTCGGTGTCGGTAACAGGCGTTACCATAAAAACCGTATCGAGTCCCGCTGACAATGCCAAAGGCGAAATCTCGTCCGCATCGTCGATACTTAAATCGGCGATCAGCACACTGTTAACCCCCGCACCGTGAAAGTCGGCGAAGAATTTTTCCACGCCGTACTGGTACACAAGGTTGTAATACATCAAAAGCCCTATCGGAATATCCTTGTAAGCCTTAACTTTCCCGATAAACTCCAGCGCCTTTGCGACAGTCATCCCGCTGCCGATCGAGCGGATATCCGCCTTTTGGATCGTGGGGCCATCGGCTATCGGATCCGAAAACGGTATCCCCAATTCAAGAATATCGGCGCCGGCGTCGATGGCCGTCTTGACAATTTCAAAGCTCGTCTCAAAATCGGGGTCGCCGATTACAAAAAAAGGTATCAGCGCCGCCCGCTCGAGCTGCGAAAAAACCTGCTTATATGTCTTCATTCTTACTCCTTATTCGTCCCTATTCCATAGGCCGACGTTTTTCAACGATCGAAACGTCCTTATCACCCCGCCCCGACAAATTGACAATTACAACCGTGTCGCTGCTGAGCTTTCCTTTCTGAGCCATCAGATATGCCAGTGCGTGCGAACTTTCCAGCGCCGGCAGTATTCCTTCTTTCCGCGTCAAAAGCTCGAACGCGTCCAGCACTTCCTTGTCTTCAGCCGCGACATATTCAGCCCGGCCCGTATCCTTTAAGTAACAGTGCTCAGGCCCGACAGCCGCGTAATCGAGCCCCGCGCTCACTGATTCGGTATCGTAAACCTGACCCTCTTTATCCTGCAGCAGATATACCTTCGAGCCGTGCAGAACCCCCACTCTGCCCGCTACGATCGTAGCCGCGTGCCTGCCGCTGTCAACGCTCCTGCCGCCGGCTTCGACCCCAACAAGCCTGACATCCTTATCATCTATAAAGGCCGAAAAAATACCTATCGCGTTACTGCCTCCGCCCACACAGGCAACGATAAGATCGGGCAGCTTTCCGATCTGTTCCAGCGACTGAGCCCTTGCCTCGGTCCCGATACAGGTCTGGAAATGCTTTACCACCGTCGGATACGGATGAGGTCCGCAAGCCGAACCGAAAAGATAAAAAGTATCTTTTACATGGGCCGTCCAGTAGCGAAGCGCATCGTTGATGGCGTCTTTGAGCGTTCCCGTGCCGCCTTCAACGTCCAAAACTTCGGCTCCGCAGAGTTTCATCTTGTGAACGTTGACACTCTGCCTCTCGATATCCGTCACGCCCATAAAGATTTTGGTCTCCATACCGAACAGCGCCCCGATCATCGCAGTCGCCAGGCCGTGCTGACCGGCCCCGGTCTCCGCGATGAGTTTGGTCTTACCCATATACTTCGCCAGAAGTCCCTGCCCCAGAGCGTTGTTTACCTTATGTGCCCCGCCGTGCAGAAGGTCTTCGCGTTTGAGATAGACCTTAAAGCCCACAGCCTCGCTGAATCTTTTGGCGTAATATAAAGGCGTCGGCCTGCCGGCGTAATTGCTCGAAAGCCCCGCTAACTCAGCCTTAAACGCATCGTCATCCTTAAAACGCAAAAATCCCGCCTCCAGTTCTTCCAGTACCGGTATCAAAACCTCCGGCACATAGAAGCCGCCGTAATCTCCGAATCTGCCTTTCTCTTTCATAACCTGTCTGTCTAACCTCTCAAATATTTTATATTCTCGAACAATTGTTTCATTTTCTTGTGATCTTTTTTCCCCGGCTCGGATTCCACCCCGCTGCATATATCTATACCGTAAACCCCGAGTTCGATCGCCGCTGCCGCGTTATCAGGATTTATCCCGCCCGCAAGAAAAACTCGCTTATTTATATGCCCTATTATATTCCAGTCAAAAGTTATCCCCGTGCCGCCATATTTATCCGGATCAAAGGCGTCCAGAAGAATCGCGTCGGTATAAAAATCGTTCACCTTCTCGATATCGCTCTGGTCTTTTACCCTGATCGCCTTCATCGTCTTGATATTCAACGAGGAAAAATCCTGACAGAATTCCGGCTTTTCATCGCCGTGGAACTGAACCCAGTTCAACTGGCAAAGCTGCTTGATCTCCCGGATATTATCGTAAGGCGAATTGACAAACACGCCCGCGGTCTCCACAAACGCCGGCAGCTTATTAATCACCTTCACTGCCTCAGCCGGCTTTATATACCGCGAACTCTTCGGATAAAAATTAAATCCCAGCAGATCCGCACCCATCTCCACCGCCGCCATAGCGTCGTCGTAATTGGTAATACCGCAAATTTTAACTTTTACTATCAACATATATTTATTGTACCGCTATCGTTTTTCCTAAGCATTCGATACCTCGATAAGTTTTTCAAGTGCCGCCAAAGCTGCGCCGCCGT
>CAYNKU010000299.1:0-3027 GCA_964397865.1 uncultured Pirellulales bacterium
GCCATTTTGCTGTTGGGGAAATTGTGTATTATCTGCTGGCCTGTTTGGAGTGCGGCGGCCCACTGCTTGTCGCTGATGGCGAGTGAGAACTGCACGCCTAAGTTGTGGAGCTTTGTTCTGAAGACATCTCGTGCGGCTTCCTGGAGGGCGAGCGCTTCGTTGGGGGTGAGGTAGAGGTCGAGCTCTTTTAGTATTTCGATACCGCGGTCGGTGGCCTGGCGTTTGATGGCGTCGTCCCAGGCCTGGAGCAGTACCTTTTTGCGTTCTTCCTTTTGCTCGATGAGTTTTTGCCGCATTTGCCGGGCCTGTTCGTCTTTGGGGTCTGTCTGGATGAGTCTTTCGATCTGCGTGCTTGCCTTGGCCCATTGGTGATCTTCGAGCAGTTTTTCGATGTGCGCGATGAGCTGGGTGACTCTTTCCTTGGCGGTTGCGCCGCGGAATCTGTCGGCTTCGAGGCGGAGCTGGTTGGCGAGTTTTTTGAATCTCGGCGACTCGGCGACCTCGTCGATCATCGTATCGATGGCTTCGAAATCCTGCTGCTGGAGCTTGTCGAAGACGGCTTCGCGGAGGACGTGCCTGTCGATATCGCGGAAGACGATCTGTTTGACGTCTTCGCTTGTGTGAGTGTTTTGAGTTACCTGGCTTAGCTGCTCGCGGATCTTTTCGAGGGAGCTGTTGAGCTGTTCGAGCCTTGAATCGGTTTGCTGGACGGTTTCGAGGAGCTTGAATAATTTCACGAGCAGCGTTATGAGGGCGACGATGATCGTTGCCAGGGCGAGCACCCAGACCAGAGGCGGTATTGCTCCGGGCTCTTCTGTTTTGAAGATGCCGGTGAAGACGCCGAGCAGGATGACTGCGGCGATGGCGATGTAAATCACAATAAGCTGCTTTTTTGACGGCTGGGCAGTTCTGTCTTTTCTGAAAGCCATGATAAGTCCTTTTAAAAAAGTCACAGCATTTACTGAAATAGAAGCTGCATTGATATAGACTATTATACACCTTGAGGGGTATGCGTGTCAAGGTACAAAAAGAAGTGTCTATTTTGGCGGGAATAAAGAAAGCTGCCGGGTTAGTTGCCCGGCAGCTTAATTATTTCAAGGTTTTTTGGGGTTATCTTTCAAAGTCTTTGATGCCGCCAAATGTTCCTGCAATAACGCAGGATCTGGTTCCATCGATGGTACGGAACTTTACTATCAGCTTGATAGTTTTGACTTGGCCGTCTGAGTATTTGATTGTGCAGGGTACGACAGGGCCGATGTTGCAATTGTCGTCCTGATATGGTTGGTCGATATTGAGTACTTCTGCCGGCCAGCTTTGGTTATACTTGTATTTGAATTCCCATCCTTTAGCATCACGGATGGGTCTTAATTGAGCAAGATATTCCCAGTCACCATCAATAAGAGCTCTCAAGTAATCCTCAACTATTATCAGGCTTGCCTCTTCATCGGTAAGTCCTTCGGCTGAGATGCCACAGTTTGGGTCGTTAAAGTAATCAGGAAACTTGTATGAGTCTTTTACAATCTCTGCGCCTTCGGGGATTTCAAATTCGAAAATTCCTTCCGGCAGTTCAGGATTGTACTCAATTTCCGTGGCATAAAATTGTGGTTCTCCATGAAAATTAATATTTGTCCATTGCTTGAAGCTAACTGGCAGTTTGGTATCGGCGTCAAATTGAAACCACCATGATTTACTCTGATTCGGGTGATTGCAGGTGGCGAAGATGCTGTCTTTGCCGGTTTGTTCGTCTATGCCATAAGAAATCTGCCAGTTTTCAGCATATTTCTTAACTTTGTGAAAAAATTCACTGCCTAACCACGGATCAATGGTAACATTTTTCTGTTCTGCAATTGAGACAATATTTGGTCCGGGGTGATATGTGTAAGTTGTCCAAGAAGGAACCACTACTATAAGCTGTTGGTTGGGTACCTCAAGGCGAAGTTCTCCGGATTCTGTGCCATTTTCATCAGGCCTTGCCCATAAGATAAAATCAGCTTGTGTTTCCCCGTCATCGCTTGAAGAGCCTGTTATCTTGATGGAGTGGATATTTTCTAAGGCCTTGATAGTATCTTCTATAGCCCAGGCGGGTGTTGTGGTTTTATCTAAAAATGTTATACCTAATCCAGCGATCAAGAGGACTGCTGCTATTGTTGCGAGTTTTGTGATTGGTTTATTCATGATTATTCTCCAGGGATTGGTTTGTAGTCCGGTGGATTCGGTTTTGTGGGATTTTTCAAGGGTGCTTAGGGCGGCGGTGAGGGTTTTTTCGTCGAACTTCGAATCGACCGTGACGCTTGATTTTTTGAACAGGTTTTTTATTTTTTGTTTCGGTGTCATTTTTTCACCTCACTTAGCCACAGAGAGCACAGAGAAGTTTTTATTTTTTGTTTTTTTAGCCACAGAGAGCACAGCCCTTGGGGCTCCTGACGGAGAGTTCACAGAGAAAAAGTAGTTTTTTTATTTTTTAACAGTATCCTTCCGTGTCCTTCCGTGTCCAATATTGACCGCAGTTTATTTAGTCCGTAGCGGTATCGGCCTTTGACGGTATTGACAGAGAGGCCGAGCGACTGGGCAATCGCTTTGAATCGCATTTTGCCGTAGATGTGCAGGGCGATCACTTCTCTTTGCTCGTCGGGCAGTTGTGTCATAGCTGAATTTAAGAGCTGCAGCTCTTCATTGCATATAACGGTGCCGGCCGGGGTTTGGGTGTCCTGTGGTGCGGGGCAGTTGCCGTCTATGCGGGCGGCTGATCTTTGCTGACGCCGATTGAGGTCTCGGACTTGGTTTGCGACGCAGGTTGCCAGGTAAGCCTTTAGAGAGCCTGTCAGCTTGAAGCTGTCGATATTTTCAGCAAAGGAGACGAAGGTGTCGTGGACGGCGTCTTCAGCGAGATTTACATTATGTGAAAGAGCTACTGCGAGGATCAGCAGGTAGTCGCGGTACTTGCGGTAGATTCGGCCCAGGGCGTCGGGGTCGCGTTGTTTACATCGCCAGACAAGTAAGGCGTCTTCCATTTGGCTATCCTGTTTT
>CAYNKU010000300.1:0-3026 GCA_964397865.1 uncultured Pirellulales bacterium
CGACGTCGGGATGGCTTTTTGATACTGGATGCCTGCTTCCGCAGGCATGACAAAGCGGCTTGGTAAGTTTAAATGAATAACTTTTATGGCGGAAGATGTGAAAAAACGGATCGGGGAGCTGCGGGCGCAGATACGACGGCATGATCATTTGTATTATGTTTTGAATCGGCCTGAAATAAGTGACCGCGAGTATGACAGGCTTTTTGCGGAACTAAAGTCATTAGAGCAGGCGAATCCTGAGTTTATTACGGCTGATTCGCCTACGCAGCGGGTGGCGGGGGAGCCTTTGACAGGGTTCGAGTCGGTCAGGCACGGGGCAGCGATGCTGAGTATGGATAATACTTACAGCGCCGATGAATTGAGGGCTT
This sequence comes from uncultured Pirellulales bacterium, assembly GCA_964397865.1. Lineage (GTDB taxonomy): Bacteria > Planctomycetota > Phycisphaerae > Sedimentisphaerales > Anaerobacaceae > CAYNKU01. Next base: position 369 of record CAYNKU010000300.1, read on the forward strand.
TTGACGAGAGGGTTAAAAAACAGCTCGGCGATGATGACTATGAATATGTGGTGGAATTGAAGATCGACGGGCTGGCGATAAGTCTTCGTTATGAGGGGGGGATTCTGGTCAGGGCGGCGACGCGGGGGGACGGCGAGGTCGGCGATGATGTTACGGCGAATGTTCGGACAATAAAGGCGGTTCCGCTTGCGCTGCTGGACGGGGGTAGACTGCCTGAAATTATCGAGGTTCGCGGCGAGGTTTTTATGCCGACGGGATCGTTTGCGGAGCTTAATCGTCTGCGGACCGAGGCTGGGGAGGCGGCTTTCGCTAATCCGAGGAACGCGGCGGCGGGGTCTTTGAAGCTGCTCGATGCGCGAATAACGGCGGAGCGGAATTTATCGTTTTTCGCGTACGCGGTCGGGGAGGTTTCGCAGGCGCTGGCGGAGACGCACTATGAAGATTTGCAGAGGTTCAGGGATATGGGGCTGCCTGTGAATCCGAATATTAAAAAGGCCCGCACGATTGAAGAAGCGATAGAGATTTGTATGGGCTGGGACGAGAGGCGGGCGGAACTGGATTACCAGATCGACGGGATGGTGATAAAGGTTGACCGGTTCGACCAGCGTGCCAGGCTCGGCGCGACGGGGCGGGCGCCGCGGTGGTGCATTTCTTATAAGTTCGCGGCCGAGCAGGCGGTGACGGTGGCGGAATCGGTAGATGTTCAGGTGGGAAAGAGCGGAATATTGACGCCGGTGGTGAATCTGGAACCGGTGCTGCTAGCGGGGACGACGGTCAAGCGGGCGAGTCTGCATAATTTCGACCAGATGCGTCGGCTTGATGTGCGGGTGGGCGATACGGTTGTTATAGAAAAAGCGGGCGAGATAATACCGCAGGTTGTGGAGGTGAAGAAGGAGCTAAGGCCGGCGGGTGCGAAAGCGTTTGTTGTGCCGAAGAAATGTCCGAATTGCGGCGGGGAGGTGGCGAAGGACGAAGATGGGGTTTATATTCGCTGTTTGAATAGTAATTGTCAGGGTCAGTTGAAGGAGCGGCTGAAATATTTTGTGGGGCGGGGGCAGATGGATATAGAAGATCTGGGTGCTGCGCTGATCGAGCAGCTTGTTGATAACGCCATGGTGAAGGATTTCGGTGATATATATTCTTTGCGTAAGGATGAATTAGCGGGCCTGGAGCGGATGGGGGAGAAAAGCGCGGGTAATGTAGTTACGGCGATAGAGGAGAGTAAGGGGCGGCCTTTTTGGCGGCTTCTGGCGGGGTTGGGGATTCGGCATATCGGCGGTCAGTCGGCGCAGATACTGGCCGAGCGCTTCGGTTCGCTCGAGGCGGTGATGGCGGCAGGGCGGGAGGAGCTTTCAGAGGTAGATCAGATCGGGCCCAAGATGGCGGAGAGTATTTATGAATATTTTCGTGACGAGAGGAACGTCGAGGTAATAGAAAAGCTTCTGGCGGCGGGCGTTCGGCCGAAGGCGGAGAAGGTTAGGCGATCCGATAAGCTCAGCGGCAAGACTATCGTGGTTACAGGGACACTCGAGGGTATGAGTAGGCAGCAGGTTCAGGAGGCTATCCGGCGCGCCGGGGGTAAGGCGGCGTCGAGTGTGAGCGGGCAGACGGATTTTGTGCTCGCGGGCAGGGACGCGGGCAGTAAGCTGGAAAAGGCGAGGAAACTCGGCGTTGAAGTGATAGATGAAAAGCGGTTTATGGAGATGATCGGGCAGGATGTCGGCGAATGAGTGAGATGGATGAAAAATATATGCTGGCGGCGCTTCGGCTTGCGGGCCGGGGGGTCGGGCGGGTTGAGCCTAATCCGGCGGTCGGATGCGCGATAGTCAAGGGTGCGCGGGTGATCGGGTGGGGTTACCATAAGAAATTCGGCGGGCCTCACGCGGAGATAAGCGCCATCGAGGATTGTAAAAAGCTTGGCGTCAGTCCGGAGGGGGCGGTTATGTATGTTACGCTCGAGCCCTGCTGTCATCAGGGTAAAACCGGGCCCTGCACCGAGGCGATAAAGCAGGCGAAGATCGCCAAGGTCGTGGCGGCGATGGAGGATCCTTCCGGGCACGCAAAGGGGAAGGGTTTCGAGCAGTTGCGGGCGGCGGGGATAGAAGTCGAGGTTGGCGTTTGCCGGGAGCAGGCGAGGCTATTGAACGGGCCTTTTATTAAATTTGCCGAGAGGGGCAAGAGCTGGGTTGTTCTCAAGTGGGCGCAGAGCCTTGACGGTAAGATGGCGTGGACGGCCGAAGGCGGTGGCAGGCGGTGGATATCCAATGAGCTAAGCAGGCGCGATGTTCAGAAGCTTCGGCGGCGCGTGCAGGGGATACTTGTGGGGATCGAGACGGTTTTGGCGGACGATCCTTTGCTGACGGTTCGGCTGGGCAGGGGCAAAAAGCCTTTGCGGATAGTGCTGGATAGTCAATTGAGGATGCCGATTGGTTGTAAGCTGATGGCGACGGCGAAGAGGACGCCCGTTATGGTCGTGACGACTCATCAGGGCTTTGAAGCGAACAGGGCCCTGGCGGAGAAGATAAAGAAAAAGGGGGCGAGGATCCTGCTGGTGCCGGCGGAGGATGGTCGTTGTGATATCGGTTTTCTTCTGGACGAACTGGCGGAGCAGGGGGTCTCGCAGTTACTCGTGGAGGGCGGGCCGCGGGTCTTGAGTTC
>CAYNKU010000301.1:0-416 GCA_964397865.1 uncultured Pirellulales bacterium
GCCGCATTCGATGGTGCTGCCGTCTTCGACGAGGCGGGCGATATTGCTGCCGATACGGCGAAGTGTATTACTGGGGGCAAGTACGGGCACCTCGATCATTTTTTCATCGTAAGGGATCAGGTCGTCGATATTGTTTACGTGTACGAAACTGTCGCCGAAAGTTTTGGGCATATAGCTGTTTACCTGGGCGACGACATACCCGGCGTTGGCTATCGCGGATTTGACGATATCCACGGAGACGCCGAGACTGCACAGGCCGTTGGCGTCGGGAGGGGTGACGGATATCAGGGCGACATCGACGGGGATTCTGCCTCGGTCGAATTCGCGGGGAATTTCAGAGAGGAAAATGGGGGTATAATCTCCGACGCCCTTTTCCATAGCGTGACGGATGTTGTCGGCGATAAAGAAGCTGTTCA
>CAYNKU010000301.1:426-3018 GCA_964397865.1 uncultured Pirellulales bacterium
AGCTGTTCATCTTGAACTTTTCGCGGAATTTTTCGTTTACATAGGGGGCTTCGCCCATTGTGAGCAGATGTACTATGTGGGCGTCGTAGATGTGGCTGGAATGCTCCACCAGGGCGCGGACAAGATACTGGGGCTGAGCGCATCCTGTACCGATGAATATGCTGTCGCCGGGTTTGATCAATTTGATTGCCGCCTGCGCGGTAGTGATCTTGCTTTTGAATTTTTCTTTCCAGTCGAATGTTTGCATACCTGTTTTTCCGGCTTAAATTACCTCAAATTTGCCATAAGGATTTATCCCCTTACTTACGTGCGGGGCTTTGATTAAATACGTTTTATCCCCTTACTTACGTGCGGGGCTTTGATTAAATACATTTTATCCCCTTACTTACGTGCGGGGCTTGGTTTAAATACAAATTTTTATGCTATTAAATTTTCTCTACGCTTATTCTGGCATCTACCGCGATCGGTACCGTTCCCTGGGGCCCGACCATATAGGGGTTGATATCGAGTTCCTTTATCTGTGGGAATTCGGTAACAAGCTGCGAGAGGCGCTGGAGGCCCTCTGCGATCGCGTCGATATCGACGCCCTCTTCTCCTCGAGTGCCCTTTAACATCTTGTATGTTCTCGTGTTTATCAGCATCTGCTTGGCCTCTTCGTCAGTCAGCGGCGCCAGGTAGAAGGAGATATCTTTAAGCACCTCGACCATTGTACCGCCCATTCCGAACATCATCAAAGGGCCGAAATGCGGGTCGCGATTCATTCCCAAAATGACTTCTTTTCCCTTGCTTGCCATTTCCTGAACGAGTACGCCGAGGATTTCGGCTTCGGGGAGCTTTTTGGGTATTCGGTACATCATCAAATCGAACGCGTCGATCACCTCTTTTTCGCTGTTGAGTCCTATTTTGACGCCGCCGACATCGGATTTGTGGAGGATATCGGGCGACCATATTTTCAATACGACGGGATAGCCGAGTTGTTGAGCGATATTTGCGGCCTGTTCGGCGGTCGCGGCGACGGAGCCCTTGGGGGTAACGAAATCATAGGCTTCGAGGATTTCCTTGGCGTCGTTTTCGCTGATTTCCCTTATGTGGCTCCTGAGATGCCTTTCGATGATATTTTCGACCTTTCTTCGGTTGACGGGAAACAGCTTAATCACTCTCTTTGGTCTTGCCCGCCAGCGGACGTAGTCTGTTATGACTTTTATGGCTGCTACGGCGTTTTCGGGTGAATCGTACTGTGGTATTCGGCCTTTTTGCAGTACTTTTACGCCTTCTTCGACCTTTTCGGCACCGAGGAAACTCGCGAGTATGGGTTTTCGGGTATTTTGTTGTGAGATATTCACGATCACCCGGGCGGTTTCCTTTGCCTGGGTCATCGCCTGGGGCGTGAGCAGTACCAGCACGATATCGACGTTGGGGTCGTCGAGAACTGTTTTGATCGCAAATTCGTAAGGCTCGGCGAGGGCATCGCCGAGGATATCCACGGGGTTATTTAGATTGGCGGCGGACGGCAGTTTCGAGGCGAGGGTCGAGATGGTCCGCTCGGAGAGTTCGGCGAAGGTCAGTGCCTGTCTTTCAATGGCATCGGCCGCCATGATACCGGGGCCGCCGGCATTGGTAATAACGGCAACGCTGTTTCCCTTCGGCAGGGGCTGATTCGCGAAGACCTGTGCGTAGTCGAACTGATGCCTGATGGAATCGCATCTTACGATACCGGCCCGCTCGAAAACACATTCATAGGCGGTTTCGGCACCGGCAAGGCTTCCGGTATGAGATGACGCGGCCTGCGCGCCGGCGGCGGTTCCGCCTGATTTCATCAGCAATATGGGTTTGCGGCTGGAGATTTTCTCGGCTTCGGCGACAAAGGCGTTGCCTTCGGTGATATTTTCGAGGTAACCGGCGATGACCTTCGTATCGGGGTCTTCGCCGAGGGCTTTGATCAGTTCGAGTTCGTTGATGTCGGCCTTATTGCCTATGCTGACGAGCTTGCTGAAGCCGATCTGCTGGGCGTTGGCCATATCGAGAATGGCCGCGAGAAGCGCCCCCGACTGCGAAAGGTATCCGATCGCGCCGGAAGCAGGCATTGCGCCGCCGAAACTGGCGTTCAGCCGGCTCGCGGTGGATATCACACCGAGGCAATTGGGACCTATTACGCGGATGCCGCCCTGTTTGGCAATTTTGAGGACCTGCTTTTCAAGCTCATAGCCCTGCGGCCCGACTTCCTTGAAACCGGCGGTAATGATGATAACCGCTTTGGCGCCGATATCGGCGCATTGCCGCATGAGGCCGGATACCGCTTCTGCCGGCACGACAATAATAACCAATTCGGGGGTCTGCCCGATGGATTTCAGGTCGGGATAGCATTTGAGGCCCGCGATTTCATCAGCGGCTTTATTAACGGGAAATATTTTTCCTTTATATCCGGCAGCGATGATGTTCGTAAGGATTTCACATCCGACCTTGCCTTTTTTGCGTGAAGCTCCCACGACGGCGACCGATTGAGGGTTAAAGAACTTTTCGAGACTCATTGGGTTAAGGGCCTTTCCAAACCGGTGTATATTCAAACCAAAAGAACCAATTTATTCTATTTTA
>CAYNKU010000302.1:0-3008 GCA_964397865.1 uncultured Pirellulales bacterium
CGGCTTCTTTGGTTAGTTTTTCGAGCGGTGATTTTTCGAGTGGGTCGGTTTCGAGGTCGTAGAAAGTGCCGTCATCGTAGAGTTTGAAGCGTTTGTCGCGCATGAATTCTTTTGTTTTTTCTTTTTTTCGGCCGTAACCCCAATAATGGCAGAATATCCATTCGCGGGGATCGCCCTTTTTGCCGCGGAGCTGCGGCAGGAACGATCGGCCGTCGATCACGCGGTCGGTTGGCATAGGTGCGCCGGTTAATTCGGCGAGGGTAGGCATAAAGTCGGAAAAGTCTATCAGGTCGTCGCAAACGGCGGTTTTCGATGTGCCGGCAGGCCAGTTGGCGATAAATGGTACGTGTGTGCCGGCGTTTGTCATTGCGCCTTTTGCGCCTTTAACGGGGCCGGAGACAGTGTTTGTGGTGATGGAGGGGTGTGTGCCGTTGTCGCCGACGAAGAGGATAAGTGTATTATCGCGTATGCCGAGTGAATCGAGTCTGGTGACGATTCGGCCTGTGATCTTGTCCATATAGTTCACCATATCGCCGAAAAATTTTGTGTCCCGGGTTTTTTCGTTCTTGGGGGCGTCGGAGTCCGGTGTCGGGCAGAAGGGGTCGTGTGTCAGGCACATCGGGAAGTAGAGAAAAAATGGTTTGTCACGGTTGGTGGTTACAAAGTCCTCGATGTAATCGCAGAAGACGTCGGGGCCGTATTTGTCTTTTTGGACGTCGAGGAGTTTTTTATTTTTTATTATCCTCCAGTTCCAGTATCGCTGGAGGCGACCCTGGATTTGCCAGAGGCAGTAGTCGTCGAAACCGAAACGGTAGGGCTGGTCGAGGTCGCCTTTAAGCTGCCACTTGCCGGCGATCGAGGTGGTGTAGCCGGCGCGCTTGAGGACGTTGGCGAAAGTTATTTCAGTGGAGGGCAGAATTCCAAAACCGACGTAGTTACGGTGATTGTACTGTCCGGTCATGATCTGGACGCGCGACGGGGTGCAAAGCGGCTGGGAGTAGCAGTTGGTAAATCTTATGCCGGTCTCGGCGAGTTTGTCGAGGTGCGGGGTCTGGTAATCGAGGCAGCCGTTGCATCCGAGGCATTCGTAGCCGAGGTCGTCGGCCATAATAAGTATGATATTCGGTTTTTTGGGTGTCTTTCGGGAAAGTGAGACACATGACGGCAGGGCCAGGGCGGCGGTGCCAAGTGCTGAATATTTCAGGAATTGGCGACGGTTCATTATATCGGATCTCCTTTTTTATGTTAGCTGTATATTACTGCCCGTGATTCTACGGTATGAGGTGGTTATGTCAAGGAAAAGGCGGCGACGGGGGCCGTAGAAGATGAATTAGAGAAAGTTGTTGATAATTTTGCCGGATTTAGTATAATTACTCTTCACTGGAGATTAATATAATGATTGAGATGGGCAGGGGATAATGAAGAAGCATTTTTTGACAGGATGCTGGGTTTTTTGGGTGGGATTTGTTTTCGCGTCGCCGGTTTTCGGGGTGGTTTACCAGAGCGAGCATTTTATTATCTACAGTGATATGAACCCGTCTTATGTCCGCATGGCGCAGGCAAATGCCGAGGCATTTTATGATAATCTCGCGGGCAAATACTTCAAAGGCGGCTGGACGGAGCCGCTGACGGTATATTGCTGCGAGGATCAGGCCCAGGCCGATCGTTTTCTCGTAGCCAACGGGCACAAGGATGGCGCGGAGGGTTATTATGCAGCTTTGGTACCGGCGGTGTATGCTTATCATTTCGATTCAGGGGGCAATGCTGTCGGATGGTTCGGCCTTTTTCACGGTATCGCGAGTCATTTGATCGAGGTGAATTCGCAGAAGGGATCCGAATTATTCAAGAAGGAGTTGGTTTATTTTCTGGCAGCGCAGTCGAAAATTGTAAAGGGTGGGCTGTTTTTTGAGGAGCCCGACCTTGGAGGGTTGCGGGTATCGGACGAGAATATCGAGGATATGGTCGGCAATTGTCTGAGGGCTCTTTTTGCGGCAGCGGGGGCGCAAAGTGTCGGTGCGGATGCGATGAGGGCATTTACGCCGTCGTTTTTTTGCTGGCTGGATGACAAGGGGATATTAAAAAACTATCTCTACCGTGTTTACAAAAAAGATTACAAGCTTGCCATTCTCGAACAGACGGCGCAGCTGCGATACGGACAGATAAAAGAGGAGTTGGCGAGCGAGATTCGTCAAAACAAGACCGCGTGTGATTATCTGGATCAGAGCAGGTATTCCTCGGACGCCAAAGAGGCCGAGGAGACCGTTCTTATGGCACTTCGGCTAAGGCCCGATAGTTACAGGACTCAGTTGGAGGTGGCGAGCTTCTATTACGACAGAGGTAATTACAAGCGTTGCAGGGAGATGCTCAAGCCGATTATGGTCGGGGCCGCGAATGATTACAGCCGTTCGGCGGCGAGGCTTGCTGGTGACAGTTGTTATAAAGAAAAAGATTATAAGGCGGCGATGGAGCACTACGAAACAGCGTGGGAATATTCGGATTATTACGAGTATAAATATCGCCTGGCCTATCGGATGGCTAATTGTTGTCACTATCTCGAGAATACTACCAAGGCAAAGCGATGGTATGAGTCGTTTCTGGCGGAAAGGTGGGAGCAGGACCAGATGCAGGCCGGTGCCGAGTATGCCGCCAAATACCTCGAGCCCGAAAAGCCGGTGAGTGAGACGATTCGGGCGAGCCAGGCGAGCCGAGCGTATGAGGAACAATAGAACCGCTCGGCTGCGGGGAGCGATTCTTCGGTGATTGTGGTGTTGATTCTTCGGCGGTAACAGGCAAAAGGTTCTTCAAGGGGGCAATAGTCAGGTCATCAGGTTTTTTAATTGCCGATCATTTCGTTTCCGATTTTTCTTGCGCGTACGGGTTTGTCGAGGTTTATTCTCAGATTGATTCCGACTTCGACGAGGATATTCCAGCCTGCGGCGAGGTACACGAAGTTTGTAAGCGCCGCGGCGGGCGGGACCTTGATCGTCGGCAATGGGGTATCGTTATTT
>CAYNKU010000303.1:0-3003 GCA_964397865.1 uncultured Pirellulales bacterium
GGCTATACCTATACGCTCGAAGAGGTCGGGCGGATCTTCAAGGTCACCCGTGAACGCGTCAGGCAGGTCGAGGCCAAGGCAATCCGCAAACTCCAGCACCCGGTGCGAGCCAGGAAGCTGGAAGGCTTTATGGACCATAAGACAGTATAATCGTCATTCGTATATCGTATGTCGTATTTCGTCGTGCGTATGTCGTATGTCGTATAGCGTGCAGCGTGGAGCGTATCTCGTGATGCGTCGTGCGTGATACGTATTGCGTCGCGCAATAAAATTTGGTGGGGTAAAGACCCCACCCTACTATTTTAAGGACGTATGAGTTTGCAAAAAACAAATGTGAATAGCAGAGATAATGATCTAAAGGTCATTGTCTTTAAGGCTTGTCATGTTGCTGTCTGGTCAGACGCCAAAATGACATATGATGAGCGATGGTGGCTGTTACATCTAACTGAAGCACTTTGTGAAACCCAGGCAGAAAGGAAAATTTTCAGAGAAATTCAACTTCAGGAAATAAACGAAGATTTATTGCTGAAAGAGATTGAGCCATTAAGTAAAGAAGATAAGGCATATATTTTTGATATGTGTCTGGAAACTTTAGCGATCGACAAGAGAATCGAATTACAGGAGTTGAGGTTTCTGACTACATTAAGAAAAGCCTGCGGTGTCGGGTATTGGGCATATCGAAAAAAACTCGCAAAAATAAGGAAAAAATTAAGCGCTTGGATTTTCCCAGTAAAAACTATCTTTTCTTTTTTTCTTATTATTATGGTATTGTTTGTTATCTCTCTGTTTATGAGATTTACCTCCACAAATAGCGCGGACATTTTTCAAGAAAAATGCAGTTCTAAGGAGGTCTTCTTTACAGTTCTTTCTCCAAATGACGTTCCGGTATCAGAAATATTAACCGCCGAAGATGTTTTTGATAATGTCCGTGACGGCATTGTCTCAGTCACTGTTTTTGTAAATTACACTCCGGTCTCCGGCGGCTCCGGTTCTGTTATTGGTATTGATGAATCGGACCGACTTTATATTATCACGAACAAACATGTTATCTATAATTCATATATCAAAGAGCGTGCAGGTAAAAAAGGTCGCATGAGAATTGAAGTGAAACAGGCGTCAGGTGCAAAATTTGATGCTACCCTTGATTTCTATTCGCGGGAACACGATCTTGCTCTTTTAAGCGTTGAGGGTATGACAGATTATGCGAGGCTATTGCATTTGAATCTCAAGTCGGGCTTACAAATCGGCCGGCCTGTTTACGCCATAGGGAGCCCAATAGGTCTTGACCATTCTTTTACAGCAGGAGTTATATCTGCCTTACGAGAGACTTATTTGCAAACAGATGCTACTATCCATTCCGGCAGCAGCGGCGGTCCTCTTGTCGATCAGTATGGTGCGCTATGCGCTGTTGTAACAAAAGGACATGCGACAAAAGATTACGGTTTCGCACTTTACTCGGATGCTATTCTCGAGGTGCTTGAAGAGCGCAAAGAGCTTAAGATGAATGAATCGCCTAAAACATCAGAGCATCAGCGATAATAAGTCAATTTAGAAAATCCGGGGACGTTATACTTTCTTTATTCTGTGAGGGGTTGGTAGTATTTTTCGGGTTCGGGGGCGAGGGAGTTGGACAGGCTCATAGATTTTTTAACACCGAACTGATGTGAATCGCCAGGAACATCAAATAGTCCAAGTCACTTAGACTGTAATGTTTGTGTATCATAGCGTTGTCGACATACAAAACGCCGTAGCACCCCGATGGGCGCATAATAGTTGCTATCAAGGCCGAGCGTATTCTTTCGTTTTTTTCAATTTGAGCAGAAACACTAGGCAGCACCAGTGATTGGCCTCTTTCTACGGCCTGATCGATTTTGTCCTTAAGTACTATATCATCGAGATCGACCTTTTTGCCGTCTCTTCTTTTGCCTACATGAAACATCATCGGACCGCTTGGTCGGTCCCTTAACGCACACCATGTCCGAAGTGCACTGAATTGCTTTAATATTATGTTCATCGTCGATTGGAGGAATTCATCGAGATCCCGGACTTTTGAAAGTGTCTCTGTGGCCTGAGAAAAATCAGTTAACCTTCTGGCCTCCAGTCTCATAGCCGGAGCGTGGGCGGCGTCCGGTTTTCTCACCACTGTTTCGTTCTTTTGGGTTGTTAGCGAGACGTGCAATTCATGTGTATCTCCCGGTTGGGTCGGGGCGGCTGTATCGCTGTTATCTTTAAGATCAATTTCAATGTTAAAATCAGATATTCGGATCTGGTCGCCGGTCTTAAGTTCTTTTTTTTGGATTGACTTGTCGTTCAGATATGTCCCATTGGCCGATTTCATATCCTCGATGAACCAACTTCCGCCGCCGTCGCTGGAAATTACCGCATGCTTTTTCGAAACCATTCCATTGGCTAAAACAACCTTGCAACTGGATTGTCTACCGATGGTAACAGGACCTTCGGCGAATTGAAAATCGTTTATTACACGATCATCTTGCTTAATAATCAAACGCATATTCTCTCCACGAATATAACGTCAGAGATCATTATAACCATTATCCCTGTTTTTGCAGGATTTGTCAAGCAAAATAACCAGTTGACATAACCAGTGTCACAATACCTCATAATGAGCATGTTAAACCCGGGAAATCCGGGGACACCAGGAAACTGGAAGGCTTTATGGACCATAAGACGCTCTGATCGTGTTTCGTATTTCGTCGTTCGTATATCGTATTTCGTATTGCGGATAGCGTGGAGCGGGTAGCGTATAGTGTGTTTCGTAATGAGTATTTCGTTGTGCGTATTGAGTCGCGCAATAAAAACTTGGTGGGGTAAAGACCCCACCCTACAAAGGCTAAAGTACAAGATTTGTCTTGAAATCACAAGTGCTAAAGTTTAGTGGGAAACTAAAAAATGTCACTATTTGAAGTAAAAACTGTATTCATTCGGTTAGGGGTTGGTAGTATTTTTTGGGTTCGGGGGCGAGGGAGTTGGTTAGGGAGCCGA
>CAYNKU010000304.1:0-3002 GCA_964397865.1 uncultured Pirellulales bacterium
GGACCAGATTACCAGCGAGATCCTTGTTCCGGTGGTCGACGGTATGAATCGCAACGGTACTGCTTACAGGGGGATACTTTATGCCGGGATTATGATCACGCCGGCGGGCCCGCGGGTTTTGGAATTTAATGTTCGATTCGGTGATCCGGAGACCCAGCCGATTTTGATGAGACTCAAGAGCGATCTGCTCGAAGTTATGCTGGCGGTTTGTGAGGGCAAACTCGACAAAGTGGAGCTGAAATGGGATCAGCGGCCGACGGTGTGCGTTGTTATGGCGTCGGGCGGCTATCCGGATAAATATGAAAAAGGCAAAATAATTATGGGCCTTGACGAGGCGGGGAAACTGCGCGATGTTAAGGTGTTCCACGCCGGTACCGCGGAGAAGGCCGGCAATATCGTGACCAGCGGCGGGCGGGTGCTCGGTGTTACCGCTGCCGGAGAGACGATATTGCAGGCCAAGGAAAGAGCATACGAAGCGGTCGATATGATAGAATTCGAGGGCGCTTACTGCCGGCGCGATATTGCGGATAAGGCGATCAAAAAAGCGAAAGCCTGATTTGCCGGGGCAATTGTAAGACGGCAAAAGCCGATAGGGGTTATTATTGATTTTTTAAGAAATAACTAAATGTTCGGGATTAAATCCGAAGCACGAAATCCGAAATTCGAAACAATATCGAATGCTCAAAATCCGAATTTTCAAAACAAAAAGTCAAACTCCTGATGATTATGCAGACCTGATGTTTTGGTAATTTGAATTTTAGTAATACGAATTTGATCTGAAACGTTTATTATATTATTCAAAGAGCAACAAAAATATATGGCCGAAGCTTGTCAACAAAGCGTGAGCGGCTCGGGGAAAAAGATGATCCGGCGATGGGTTCGCGTAATCCTTGGGCTGGCTTTTGTCTGCGGGGTCGTGTTTTTTGTCGGCGGCAGGGTGCTTCGGAAACTTGCGCTTGTTCAAATCGGCGAGCTCGCTGACGCGAACGTAAAGGTTCGGTATATCGATTTGAGTGTCAGGGGGGAGGTGTTGATCGAAAAGCTTGTTATCACGCCTCAGCGGGTACCGTATGACGATACCATATTAATAGCGGAGACGGTACATGCGCGATTCGGGCTTTGGAGTTTTCTTCTTCTCAGGCCGAGGCTCAAGGAAATCACTATAAGCAATTTTGTTTTCAACGCGCAGAAGGACCTCGACGATCTGACCTGGAATATCGGCGCTATCCGGGTAAACGCTGCCGATCGCAAGGTGTCGGAGTTTCCTTTTATCACGCTTGAAAAGGGAATACTTCAATACTCGCAGGTGCGGGATAACAAACCCGCGATCGCCGCTTCTCTTTCTCTCGACGCGAAATTCGGGCCCGCCGAGAGTGCGGAAGACGGTTATGCTTTCAATATCAAGACCGCTGAAATAAGCACCGGCTATGCGAGAAGCAATTTGAGCGGGACGTGGAAGCCGGGCAGGCTGGTTATCGCGGGAGGTATTTCATCGACGAATATCCCGCGGCTCGAGAGGTGTTGTACTATCGATGTTCTGGCGGGCCAGTTGGATTATGACGAGGATAATAATTTTTCGCTGGCGCTGAAGATAAAAGATTTGTTTTTGACGACACTGCAAAATAACGTGGCGACATTTCCGGAGCCGACTCGATTTATCGAAGAGATCAACGCCTTTAGCTCGGTAATTAAATTTTTCGATCGTTATCATCCCATCGGCCGGATCGATATCGAGGTCAAAACGCTGGGGAACCTTACCGCCCCGGCGGGAACCAGCTTATCCGGCGCGGTCGAGTGCAGGGATGTTTCGATCTGCAAAGACAGTTTTCAATATCCGGTGGATAATCTTGCGGGCAAGATCGATTTTACCGAAAGAAGTATCTTTTTTAATAATCTCTCGGGTCGCAGCGGCGATTCGATGCTTTTCTTTAACGGGTTCAGTAAGGGCTTCGGAGCCGAGAAGCGTTACGATATGAGCATAACCAGTAACAATCTCGAACTCGATGAGAAGCTTTACGGCGCCCTGGACGAAGAATATAAAAAACTGTGGAGGGATTACTCACCTCGCGGGCGGGTGGCAATAGATTATCATTTCGCGCATCTGGACGATACAGGTGAAAAAAGCACCCTGACAGTCAGGCCGGTCGGCGCGGGGGCGGTTTGTCGGTATTTTCCATATCCTTTGGAAAACCTGACGGGTAATATTGTTTTTAATGACCAGAACATTATCATATCCGACATTATTTCGAATGTTGATGATCTGAAGATAATGATCAACGGGGAGATAACTGTTCATACCGACGAAGAGGCGACTTATACTATCGGCATTTTGGCTGAAAATGTTGCGCTGGATTCGACACTTGCGGCGGCACTGCCTGAAAAGCAAAAACAGTTGTACGAGCAGTTTGATATCACGGGTCTGGCGGACGCTGATGTTAAGATTCAGAAAACCAAACGGGATATGGAAAGTCCTGATTTCATAGCGAGGATGGATTTCAAAGAGGCGGATTTGCAATTAGATCATCTTGGGGCGAGGTTTTCCGATGTATCGGCGAAGGCTGTTTTTACGACGGATACGATAAATATTCAGGAGTTTTATGGCCGATTTGCCAATGGAGAGATTTCATTAACCGGGCAAATCCATCCGGGCGGGCGCAGCGAAAAGCACCGCTATGAGCTGGCTGCTGCCGGGGTCGGCGCCGAACTAAATGACGATTTGTTGGGGCTTTTGCCGAGTCCGCTTGGAGAGAATCTTGGGCGGTTGAATCCCGCGGGGCTTGTAAATTACCGGGCGAATATCACGAATATCCGGGACGCCGGCAGATGCGATTACGAAATAAAGGTGGACTGCCTCGGCAACAGTCTGAAGTTCGCGAGATTCGCGTATCCGCTGAAGGATATTCTCGGGACGGTGGTGGCAAAAAGTTCTTCGGACAAAATACATCTTGAATTCGAGCGGGTTTCCGCGGTCATCGGTGACGGTATTGATATAACGCCTAATG
>CAYNKU010000305.1:0-2956 GCA_964397865.1 uncultured Pirellulales bacterium
GCGGGGATGTCAAGGGCAGGGAAGATTCTGGCCTCGGCCAAGGATCGGTCGAGGACGAGCTCGCTGTTGCCCGTGCCCTTGAACTCTTCGAAGATCAGTTGATCCATTCGAGAGCCGGTGTTGATCAGACACGTGGCGATGATGGTGACGGAGCCTCCGTTTTCGATGTTACGTGCCAGTCCGAACAGACGGCGTGGAACTTCGAGGATACCGGCTTCGAGTCCACCGCTCATAGTGTGGCGGCGCGGTGCACCTCGTCGGCGGGTCCGGTTGTTGAACGCTCTTCCAAGGCGTGTGAGACTGTCGATCAGCAGGGCCACCTGGCGCCCACATTCAAGCTCTATCTGGACGTGAGCGAGTATCAGCTCGGCGAGCTCGACGTGCTCGTCGGCACCGTGGTCGCTTGTACTGGCCACCACTTCGGCGCCCTCGACTGCCCTGCGAAAGTGGGTAACTTCCTCGGGCCGCTCATCCACCAGCAGAACGATGATACGGCTCTGGGGCGAACATTGCCCAATCGCCTGGACGATCTGTTCGAGGAGAATAGTCTTTCCGGCCTTGGGCGGCGAGACAATCAGTTGGCGCGTGCCCTTGCCTATCGGTGCGATAAGGTCAACGATGCGCATGCTGTCCTGGCCGGAGGCGCCCAGGTCAAATCGTTCGTGCGGATCGATCGCCACCAGATCGGTAAAGCGCGGGCGTTTGCTAAAGGCCTCCGGTTCCATGCCCCCTAAAGACTCGATGGATACCAGCCTGGATACGCCTTTCTTTCGCTCGATTTGACCGGTGACGGCTGCTCCTTCGGCCAGAGCGAAGCGGCGAGTCAGGTCCGGGTGGACCATCACTTCGACCGGCCCCGGCCGATAAGACCTCTCGGCGGTCCTGATCGCAAACCGTTGTTTGTTAAGGCATTTCAGTATTCCACTAATTGTATCGCCCATCGAAATATTCCCTCGGAATTTCTACGCAGAAAGATCGTGATCAAGAAAACACTTGCATTATAGCATATTGACCCGCATCGGCGCGCACCGCCAGCAGGTTTTTATGGGCGAGCTTGTCTTTGGCCTGGTCCAGCCGCCGGCGGTTCCGCCCTGTAATTGCCACCTTCGCGCCCATCTCAAGGAGCATCCTGGCCGTTTCAAAGCCAAAACCCGATGTTCCCCCCGTTATGATGACGACTCGGTCCTTGACATAGTGCTTCATCTCTACCCTTTCGTAAGAAGCCAATACCTGTCAACTGCGATCCGTTCGTTGCAACACCCTGTGCCGCCGGCTGATTCGACCGGATATTCGACAACAATACCAGAACCGTCCGAATTGGTCAATACGCTCAGAAGTTGCCATTCCGCCATAGGGCCGACAGGGAGATGCCGGCACGGCGTTTGGTCGAAAGACTCAGACCGAAAGAGCGAAAAGATGCTTGCGGAACGCAAGAGAATTCTCTTATATTTAGCTAAGACCTAACATAAAATCCGATAAGGGGCAGCTATGGCAAAAGTAAGTTTTAGTCTTGAGGAACTTACAAAAATCCTAATTTCCAATGGACTTCTGCCTGGAGAGATAGTACGCGTGAAAGTCAAAGGCCAAAGAATCCATTTCGTAATAAGGACCAATTCATTCATTTTGCCGTTTATTCCCGCTTCGTTGGGATTCTTGAGTTTTGAAGGTAGCCATGCGATATTTGAACTGACTGTTGTGAGCAGCCATTTGGACAAGGCCGTTAGCCGGTTTAAGCAACTGTTCAAGCTCGACATACCGGCTTACATGAAGCTTGAGTATCCAAAACTCTTCGTTGATGTTGAGAAGCTGCTCAATGAAAAGAATATTCAGGGTGTTCGAGTGAAGGACATCTCTCTTGAAGATGGCGAGCTTACGATTGTAACTTGTAGTATGTGAAGCTTGTCATCTTTGTTGGAGGGGGAAAGTCTGTAGAAAATCTCAACCCGCTATCACGGGCATACATTTTTTTCACCGGGATTTTCACGGGAGAGAAGTGCTGGTCTTAGGTGATTTTGGACATGTTGACGGTTATCTTCTTGCGCGAAGCCAAATCCACGCCTTTAGCATCCAACCTAACTTCCACTATCCACCGCAGGTAGCTCCTCCTGCCGCCAAGCAGCTCCATGCCGACTTTTAGCGTTTTGCCCAAAGGAGAGCTGAGAGAATCAGGTCCAGCGGATGACGGCGCGGCGAGCTGGAAATCATAATTCATCGTTTGCCCGGATGGAAAGGTTTTCGCCTCTTCTATCGTCAGTTCATCCCTGTATATTTCTCTCGTGTGTGTTCTCGTCTTGCCTCCTCGGCGTTCTTTGGTCACCTCTTTGCCCACCAACATAACATAGAGTCTGTTTCCGTCAATTTCCTTCCGTGTGGTCAATTCAAAAGAACCCGTAATTTGCTCTCCTTCATTGAATGAGTTCTTAGCAAGTGTAATCTTTATGCTGCCCCGCATATACCGAATGATGAAGTAGCCGGCCACAAGGACTACAGCCAAAACAAGAATGGCAGGAATTGCGATTTTGAGAACTTCTGCTGACATATTATTGTTCCTTTCTCCGGCTTAGGTTTTCAACGAAATTTTGATTATCTGAAATTTCACATCTACGTATACTAATTTCTCTAATTCCGAAAGGCCCCTCTATTCGCCTAAAATTCTTGGGCACCAATATCTATTTTGGTTGTACCATCATTGTTGCCGTCTTTCAGCCTCAAGGTGCCGTCCACATCAGTATTTATTTCTGGTGGCAATGAATCATTAATACCAGCGTCAATACAAGCTGAACCTGCTTTGAGATTAAAGTCGTTTTCTGCCGCATTTAAAAAATTTGGGTCGAGACTAATGTTTCCCTTCCCTGCCAAGTCTCTTGTGAGTCCCTGAATACACGAGTGGTCTATATTTGATTCTGAAGCGTATATTTGGGATGGCTCAAGTTTCCCATATCGACTGCTATTGCCC
>CAYNKU010000306.1:0-2951 GCA_964397865.1 uncultured Pirellulales bacterium
ATGGGACGAGGATGCTGTTCGTCTCGGTGAGGAGGAACCTGAACAGGATCACGGGGGACGTTGGGCTGCTGGTGGCGGTGGCGAGGAGGCTGCAGGCTGAGGGGCGGTGGATGGGGAGGGCGAGGCTGCCCCGGGACCTGGCGAGGGCCGTGAGGAGGCTGGAGGAGGGGGTCCGCCTCCGGGGGAGAAGCTGATCGGGGGGGCTTGGATGGTTGCCCCTCGGACTCCTTGATCAATATCTTTTTTCTTGCCTGGGCCTCGACGCGGTTCATGAGGGCTTGTAGTTTGTTGACGCAATCTATAAGGTGTCCTTTCTCGTATGAGGCTCTTGCGGATGTTAGTTGTAGCAGTAGGCTGTATTCTATGCTTGGGTCTAAATCCTATTGATTTGATCAGATATTCTAGTTCTTCGGAGTTGAGGGGGTATCTCCTATGGTTGCGGGTGTGAGTGACCCGCTCGCGAGGATCAGGATGCACAGAGATAGTGCACTGTATCTTTTCTAATTCATTTTGAGCTTCCTCATATGATTTAAAATCGTTAGTCATAACTAATAATTTGTATATTTAGCATAAACTACGAATAATTGTTTGAAACTAATTTTGTTGTGCGCTAGGCTGTTTAGAAATTAATATAGCGCGCGCGTCGTGAACATGCATAGCCTCAGACTTGGTTATATAAGAATTAATTTCGATTTTGTTTAAACGTTGAATATTTTCTGATCGTAACTTTCTGAATAGGCCTTCGTTAATTTTGCGAGTAATGAATAGAGTTTCTATCTCATTTAATATTGTGAGAATCTGATCTTTATTACTAGTCTCTTCTTTCTTCCATGTCTGAAAACGGTCCTTCTTTCTTACTTCATCGACGCAAATACCATCTCTCATGTAGATGATTCGGTTGGCTGATTCCGCTACTTTAGAATCATGAGTAACGAGTATGAAGGTCTGCCCATTCTCATCATTGATCACATTGAAGAGGTCGATTAGGTTTGCCGCCGTCCTGCTATCTAGGTTCCCTGTTGGCTCATCCGCAAGTATAATCGAAGGATTATTCGCCAAGGCCCGTGCGACAGCCACCCTCTGCCGTTCACCGCCACTTAATTCATAAGGCATTCTTCCCAACTTGTCAGATAACCCGACCTGATCCAGCAAATTCGAAGACCTATTACAAACCTCCTCTCGATCTCCACCAGCGAGGATCAGTGGAAGCTGAATATTCTCAGCCGCTGTCAATGTGGGTATCAAATTAAAGAACTGGAACACGAAGCCTATCTCCCTCAATCTGAACTTCGTCAGCTCATTATCACTCATATTCCCAAGATTTTTTCCATTGACACATACGGTTCCATTTGTAGGATGATCTAACCCGCCAAGTAAATTCATGAGAGTGGTTTTTCCACAGCCCGATGAACCCATGATGGAAAGTATCTCCCCTCTCTCCACCTCCAATTCAATTCCTTTCAGAACCGGAACGTCCAGGCTTCTAGTTCTGTAGGTTTTAGTTAACCCATGGGTTTTGACTATGAGGTTATTCATATCTTAAACACTCCACAGGTCGATATGATGTCGCACGCCAGCAGGGATATAGCCCCGAGAACGTGGATAATGCGAGAGCGAATACGAAGCCAAATACAAGGGTCTTTGGTGAGAACTGCACGGCCATTGTCACATCGTAAAACCTGGCAGATATTGACTCAGCTAGTTCAGATACCGCGACTCCTGAAGCGCAGCCTAACAGGCCGCCTAGGATTCCGAGGAGAATTGACTCCGATAGAAACGCACACAATATCTTGACGCGGCTCATTCCAACTGCTTTCATTATCCCAATATCCCGCCGCCTTTCGATGACCGATATGAACATCGTGTTCATTATCCCAATTCCAGCGACCAACATTGAGATGCTGGCCACCATGAGGAGAAATGTCTTAATGATCTCGGTTCCCTGTTTCACGTTTTCTAGAACCTGACCCTGTTCGACTACTCTTACACCACTCAACAACCTTTCAATCTCCGATTTAATGGCATTCGCTTCGTTAGAATCATGAAGATTCACGAGCACAGAGGATACTTGCCCCTCGTCTCCAAATAGTTCCTGTGCAGAACTCAATGAGACAATACAGGATTCATCCATCATCATAGACGTCGTTTGAAAAATACCTACTATCTTGAACTTACTGTTCTGACTCTGCGATGATAGAGTCATGTGATCGCCGACGCCGATATTCAAACGTGACTCCAGCTTTTGCCCAATTACGACCTCGTTAATGCCTTCTTCACTTAATAGGGATCCGTGGCGGATAGTAATGTGGTTGAGCTTCACATTGGGGTCAACTCCCTGAATGAGGCTGCTAGTCCCTTCAACGATGCCCATGGCATACAGTTGGCCAGACGCAGACTTCACATCCCTCAGTCCAGCAATGATATCAATATAATCCTCAGGTATCTTGTCCTCTGGCATAATTTCGCTTGAACCCGCACCTGTAACGATCAGGTCCGCGCCCATCGAGGATTTTATCCACTCCGTCATCTGGATCTGCATTCCCTCACTCACCGAGGTGAGGGCTACAATAGCTGTGACGCCCACAACTATTCCCAAGACAGTTAAAGCGGTTCTTGCCTTCCGCTTCCTAATGTTTCTTACTGCCATTAACAGACTCAAAGAAGTCGGTAAGCGTGAGAATAAACGACTGATATTCATGATGACTCTCATTCTCACTCACTTCCTCGTTTCCAGTACTTGGCGATGCAAAAACAAAGAAAATAAAAAATCAGAACTCCCACTCCGAATTGGGTGATTAACCTCAAGCCTTTCAGATAGGATACTAAGAGCAGTCCTTGGCTCACGCCGAGAAGGAAACCTGTGGAGACCCTGATGGAGTTTCTGCTCTCTCGTAAACCGATTTTCTGTGTAGCCCAATCTATGGTTGAGGGGAGAGGGAGGAAGACAAAGC
>CAYNKU010000307.1:0-2945 GCA_964397865.1 uncultured Pirellulales bacterium
TTTTCGATACGATATATAATCCGGCGCGGACGCTTCTTTTGAGACAGGCCGGGGAGGTCAAGGCGAAGACGATTGACGGGGCGGCGATGTTCGTAAACCAGGCGGCGAAGCAGTTCGAACTTTTCGGCGGCGGGGGCGAAGACGCAAAGAGTGTGCGAAAGACTATTTGTGATTGTCTGGTGGAAAAATAAGTTGTACAATAACAGGATACAGAAGACAGAATACAGTAGACAGTAGATAAAATACAGGTGGGATTGTGGTAGGAAGAAGCAACGGGGTTTTTTGAGGTAAGAGATGGCTAAAAATAAGAAAGTGGTGTTGGCGTACAGCGGGGGGCTGGATACGAGCGTGATTTTGCCGTGGCTGAAAGAGACTTACGGCTATGAGGTGATAGCGTTTGCGGCTGAACTCGGTCAGGGCGATGAACTCGCGGGGATTAAGAAAAAGGCTCTGGCTTCCGGTGCGATTAAATGCATAGTCAAGGACCTTCGCAGGGAGTTCGTGGAGGATTATCTGTGGCGACTGCTCAAGAGCGGAGCGGTGTACGAGAACGGATATCTGCTGGGGACAAGTGTCGCGCGGCCTTTGATCGCCAGGCACCAGGTCGATGTTGCGCATGCCGAAGGTGCGACGGCGGTCGCTCACGGGGCGACGGGCAAGGGTAATGACCAAGTGCGGTTCGAGCTTACTTTTATGGCGATGGATCCATCGCTTAAGATCGTCGCGCCGTGGAAGGATCCGAATTTTACGCTGACCAGTCGTGAGGCGGCGGTCGAGTACGCGAAGAAACATAAGATACCGATCGAGCAGACGAAGAAAAAGATTTATTCGCGCGACCGGAACCTGTGGCATATCAGTCATGAGGGTGCGGATCTGGAGGAACCGTGGAATGAGCCGCAGGATAACCTTTTTGTGATGAGCCGGGCGGTTTCAAAGACGCCGAATAAACCCGATTACGTCGAGATCGGATTCAAGGAAGGTGTTCCGGTAAAACTTAACGGCAAAGCGGTCGGCGGGGTTAAAATGATCGAAGAGCTCAACCGCATCGGCGGTAAACACGGGGTGGGGCAGGTCGATCTGGTAGAGAACCGGCTTGTCGGGATGAAGTCCAGGGGCGTTTATGAGACTCCGGGGGGAACGATATTGACTACCGCTCACGATGCGCTGGAGAGTCTGACGCTTGACCGTGAGACGATGCACTATAAGAAGCAGGTCGCGCTTAAGTATGCCGAGCTTGTTTATTACGGCCAGTGGTTCAGTCGGCTGCGCGAGGCAATTGACGCGTTTGTGGATGTGACCCAGCGAAATGTTACGGGCAGTGTTCGGGTGAAGCTGTTCAAGGGCCGGTGCAGTCTTGCGGGGACTAAGAGCAAGAAAAGCCTTTATCGCAATGACCTTGCGAGCTTTAAGATGGGCGCCGAGTACGATTCGACCGACGCGACAGGGTTTATACGACTGTTCGGTCTGCCGATGAAAGTTGCCGGCGCGGTGGACAGGGGAAAAGAGCATAAGAGCACAAGAGCATAAGGGCATAAGATTAGGTTTTCGTATATGTTGCTGTTACAGCAAAAGATAAGTGAGAGTGGTTATGAATGTTCGAAAACAGATTGATTACTGGGTGAGAAGTGCGGAAGAGGATTTCGCGGCGGCGCAATCGCTTTTTGAAAAAGGTCATCTGCGTCACAGCCTTTTCTTTGCGCATCTGTCAATCGAGAAGATGCTTAAAGGACACGTGGTCAGGCAGACCGGGGATATGCCGCCTCGTATTCATGACCTTGTTCGCCTTGCTGAGATTGCCCAAATACAGACAAATCAGGATCAAAAGAACTTTTTGTCACGTTTCGGTCTTTACCAGCTTGAGGGGCGTTATCCGGATGCTGAGCAGGCAATGTTAGATGCGAAAACGACACAAGAAAGGCTTATGTCGGCAAAGGATATATTGGAATGGTTGAAAGCACAGTTTTAGATTCTATCCGTAGATATATCGCCGCACTTTCCGAGGCAGGTATCCATGCCAGCCGAGCGGTGCTATTCGGTTCTTTCGCCACAGGCAGGGCCGATGCCTGGAGCGATATTGATTTGATTGTGATTGCCCGTGAGTTCGATGGGACAAAGAAACTGGGACTGGTTGAAAAGTTGTGGCAGACAAGAGCTTTGGCTGACAGCCGGATCGAGCCGATTCCCTGCGGTGAGAAGGAATGGGAAACCGATGAGAGCCGTCCTATTCTTGAAATCGCCAGGCGTGAAGGGGTAGTTATTGAATAGAAATTTATGGTAACGATAAACGAGATAAAAAAATTCGGCAGGCAGATAGGCGAGCAGTTCGGAGCTGAACAAGTGATATTATTCGGTTCTTACGCCCAGGGCGGCGCCACCGCGGATTCGGATGTCGATTTATTAGTCATCGGGCCGTTTGAGGGCAGAAGTGTTGACAGATCCGTCGCGATCCGGATGAAATTGCGACCGCAGTTTCCCGTTGATATTCTCATTAAAACCTCGGAAAAAGTGCGTCAGCGAATAAAAATGGGTGACTGCTTTATGCGGGATATCTTCGAAAAAGGAAAGGTGCTTTATGAAGCCGATAACCGCTGAATGGGTTGCCAAGGCTGAGGCGGATTTTGCCACGGTACAGCGAGAAAGCCGGGTCAGGAAAAAACCTAACTATGACGGGATTTGTTTTCACTGTCAGCAATGCGCGGAAAAATATCTCAAGGCCCGTTTATGTGAGGCGGAGATACCGTTTGGTAAAATTCACGACTTAGTTGCACTGTTGGAACAGGTTCTCGAAGTGCAGCCTGAGTGGGAAATTTTTCGTGAGGACCTTGCTTATCTTTCAGATTTCGCGATAGCTTTTCGCTATCCCGGCGAATCTGCCGATAAAAAAGCCGCGGTTGAGGCTAAACGGCTTTGCGGTTCTTTTCGCGGTATAGCCCGCGGTGTATTGG
>CAYNKU010000308.1:0-2931 GCA_964397865.1 uncultured Pirellulales bacterium
TCGTTTCGATATCGGTTAATGGTTCCGCGCTCAGTCCACGCATTGATAAGGGGTATGCCGTGATTACCAGGAAGTGGAGGGCCGGTGACAAGATTAAACTGAAGCTCCCGATGAAGGTTCAGAGAGTCAAGGCCAGCGATAAAATTGCTGCTACTAAAGGCCGCGTGGCCCTTCGGTATGGTCCTCTGATCTACAGTGCAGAGAGAGTTGACCAGGATATTAACAATGTCCTCAGTCCTGACTCTGCCTTGACCGCCGAGTGGAGGGGCAATTTCTTAGGTGGCGTGATGGTAATTAAGGGCACTTGGGCCGATGGTTCCGAGTTAACGGCAATCCCCAACTATGCCCGGAACAATCGCGCTCTCGTTGCTCCCGAAGGTCATCGTGGTCTTACTTCGTCTGTCTGGTTGAGGGAACAATAAGTAGCGTGCGCTTGCACATTCGGGGATCGCCCTTCGAAAACGAAAACTGAGATACGCTGCGTAGTACACAGTCAGCGATACTATGAAGTATTAGCCCCGGCAGCTTAAATGCTTGCAAAAAGTACGAAAGTTAACTTGGTGTTTTAGTAATAAATTGGTAAGTTCATGAAAAAATTGTTGCTACTCAATGAGATTTTGATATCAGAAGATACCAGGTATGTAGGTGAGTTTCTATGAAGTGTAAATGGCAAATCCCACAAGGAGCAATTCAATGACAAAATGCAAGTACTTGCTTATCATGTGCCTTGCATCTCAGGCAATCGCGGCAGATATCACCATTGACCCGGTCAAGGTCTTTATCCTCGCCGGGCAATCCAACATGGAGGGCAAGGCCCAGAACAAGCTGCTCGATTATCAGGCGACGGACCCCAAGACGAAGGACTTCTTCGCCCACCTCCGCCACGGTGACAAGTGGGCGGTGCGCGACGATGTGTTCATCAAGTTCTTAAACCGCAAAGGTCCGCTGACGATCGGCTACGGCTCGCCCGGACGAACCGGCTCGGAGTTGGAATTTGGGTATATGATGGGTGAACACTTCGATGAGCCGGTCATACTAATAAAGGCCGCGTGGGGCGGGCACTCGCTGTTTAAACTATTCCGCTCTCCCTCGGCAGGTATGCCCGGCGATGAGAGACTCCAGGCTGAGCTTGAGCAGGCCCAGAAACGCGTAAAGCAGAACAATGAGAAACGCAACCGCAGCGACCCGCTGCCGACAATAGAGGACATCAAGAAGCCGTATGGCTCATCGTATCGAAACATGATGGCCGAGGTGAAAGACGTGTTCGACAACTACGAGACGATGTTCCCCGCGCTGAAGGGCAAGAGGCTGGAACTGGCCGGGTTTGTCTGGTTCCAGGGCTTCAACGACCAGTGGGGCGATGCGCCCGGCGAATACGAATCGAACATGAAGCACTTCATCAGGGACGTGCGCAAGGATTTGAATGCGCCGAAGCTGCCATTCGTGATCGCCGCGATCGGAACGAGCGGATCCAAACCGGCCCGGGGCGGGCAACTGGAAGTGCGGAATGCACAGATGGCGATGAACGATGTGCCGGAGTTCAAAGGCAACGTCAAAGCATTCCGAACGGACCTGCTGGTGGACAAGGAGGCCGAGCGTCTGTTCGATGGATGGCAGAACCATATTGAAGAGTGGCAGAAAGTCGGCTCGGACCGTCCGTACCACTACCTCGGCAGCGCGATATGGTACACCCGCATCGGCCATGCGATGGGCGAATCGATGATGGAACTTATGGATGATGGAACTTATGAAAGCCAAATAGGAACAAGTCATCTGGCTGGAATCGGAACAGTTTGACGATACGGGCGGATGGTCGAACGACCCGCAGCATCTCGACCTCATGGGGTCACCTTATCTGCTTGCCACTGGCATAGTAAGACTCTTTTCAATTCCGCCAGCGCTATCCGCCCAAAGTCCATCTAATACCCCAATCTTCCCCAAAGCGCAGCATTTTCTTACGAAATGACTATTCTCAGTAGTCCTTGAATTTCCACATCCATTGGGGCCAGGCTTCCGGCTGCACGCCGCCCGCTTTGGTCCATTCGTTGGCCGTGTTAAAGTCTTTATGCCACCTCAACGTCCATAGTTCCTTTAAACCCACCTTACGTACCGACCAGTCCATAAACAGACCATTGACACCGACGTTGTGTCGATTGATACAAGATTTAAATGTAGAACTTCCTTCAAACCTGGGAATCGCGTCTCTCAATGGTGGCTTGGGGACATCGGTTGTATTTATACGCGGCCCCGTAGACCTCCCTGTCCCTGGACCCGCACTGTCCATGAAAAACGGAATATTGTTTCGGCCTCTCGTTGTGGTTATATTATTCCAGAAATTTTGATCAGTCTGACTCCAAGAGGCATAAGAGTTTGAACCATAGCTGCCATAGCTATATTCCCATTGTGTAATATCATATCCATATTTTTGCCAGTTTTCCCTTGTCATAACTCGACCCCAGGCTAAGAATGTACCGCCACCGGAAAAAGGTCCCCCGCCAGTTGGACTCGCGGGTTTTGTGGCCATAGGACAACAGCGTATAGAATTATCTTCACTGATCAAATTCTCGTCCTCATAGGACTTCAAATACCACCACAAAATCCAGCTATCCTGAATTTCCTCACCACGAGCCTGATCCTCACCACGAGATCGTCGTGGGAGCTGACCGTTATTTTCGGCTACTATCGTAGCGTATATAGTGCCCCATTGCCTCAGATTCGATTGACAGACCACGGCCCTGACCTGACTTTTGACCTTTTGAAGCGTCGGCAGCAAAATCGCCATCAATAGCGTGATAATGGAAATGACCACTAAAAGCTCGATGAGCGTAAAGGCCTGTGATTGACGGACTGATGGGAAACGGTGAGCTATCGTGCCCGACCGACGGAACCTGCGCTGTCCCGCAGGCCGATGTGCACTCACTATCGGCCTAA
>CAYNKU010000309.1:0-2249 GCA_964397865.1 uncultured Pirellulales bacterium
TGGCAGATAATAACAAAAATAACTTGAATTTGCAGTATGAAAATCTTTTAATGGCCGGTGAGCCCGGCAGGGTTTTGCGGAAATTGATCAGGGGTACACAGCAAGGAGGCTTTATTTTTTTAAGGTTTGGGAAGATGGCTTTGAAAAATATCTGGTCAAAAACGACTGAATGGATGCGTGCTCATAACCCGGGCAGATACGGCGGGGAGCAGGCTGGGGTAGGCGACGACGGTTTGATAAGCGATGAGGCCAAGGAAGCGGCAGAGGCTAAGAACGCGGTGGTGGTGAAGACTGTGCCGCAGAATGATAAAGCCCAATCGCTGGAGAAACTGCAGGGGAGCTTCGATACGCTCGTGGATAAACTGCAGGGTATTAACGAACATCTCGGCAGGCAGGTGAGTCAGCATGAGGAACTGATGAGCAGGATCGAGAAACTGCCCGAGATACTCGAGAGCTTTCCGGCGGTCGTTGCAAATCAGGGCAAACTTACCGAGCAGTTGTTCGAGCAATTGAAGACAAGCGTTCTCAAAGAGCAGCAGTTCGTCGAAACGATAGAGAAAATTCCCGCTGAGACCGCCAAGCAGACCGATGCGCTGACCGATATCGATCATCAGCTTGCGGCGGCGGCGGATATAGATGTGCAGATGTCGGAAAGGTTCAAGAAATTCAACGAGACGCTCGGCAAACTCGATGAGAGCACCGTCAGCCAGAGAGAAAGTGTTATGCAGATGAGTAAAACTTTCATGACCAGCGACAGGTATATGAAATACCTGATGACCAAACAGAATAAGCGTTTCATGTGGGTGTTCACGATCTCTGTGGGCGTCTGTTTCACGGTGATCCTTATCCTGGCAGGAATAATAATTTACCTGAGGCAATAAAAAATAAAAAAAAGTTCTTGATAACATAACTTCGGCCTGATAGAAGTTAAGCGAATTGCTCTTTGAAATTCGAATAAACCTGACAGCAGGTCTTAAAGCTTTTTTCGGCTTTTAGATATTTGAAACGGGAACGCGGTTAAAATCCGCGGCGGTCGCGCCGCTGTGAGCGTCTGTTCCGATTTTTTCGGAAATCCCCGGGGCATTGGTGCCACTGTTCGTTTTAGACGGACGGGAAGGCGTCCCGAGGTAAGGCGCAAGTCAGAAAACCTGCCTGTGAGTCAGTTTCACATTTGGGGCCTCTTCAAGGGGGCTGATTGCGGGGCGCTAAAGGGCAAAAGCAGCATTTGCGGCAGGAGCATGAGTAATTTAAGGGCTTTTGTGGTTTGGTTTGAATCTTTGGTGTGAAAAGCAGTCGGTCCGAGTGATTGGTGAGGTTCTCAGGGTGTTCTCGCGAGTTGGGACACGGTGTAATTATTCAGCCGGTGCGCAAAATCAAGGGCGCGCGGAACAGGGCTGGATATATTATTGGCCGAATTAGTTGACAGTTCAAGCCGTCGTTTCCTCGTGGGAACGGCGGTTTTTTTAATGCCCTCGCGATAAGGGCCTGGAAAGCAGGAAAGGAGGAGTATTTAGTAGATGCAGGTTGGGTAATTATGAACATTGATGTGTAATTCTTTAAATTTAAGGAGTAAAACATGACTTTGAAAAGATTAGTGAGTTTAGTTTTTATACTCGTAGTTACCGCAACTTCGGCGGCGACAACTTACGACAGCATAGCAGAATACACGGCTGGCAGCGGAAGCAACCAAGCAACAATAGCTATTGATTTTGATTTCAATAACTATTTTCTATTCAACTACAAATGGGATGGTTCAGCAACCGGCTGGGATGCACTTTCTGCGATAGAATCAGCAGGTACTTTGGAAATAACTTCGACACACTACAGTTGGGGCGAGCTTATTACCGATTTTGCATACCTCGGCGGAATAAAATATGCCTATAGTCCGGACGATTCAACCGGCTGGGCATATTACGGCAGTAGTGATAACCAGAACTGGGCAGGGCATGTGGTCGGCTGTACCGACCGTTATCTCAATGACGGCGACTGGGATAGCTGGGTATGGACGAATTACGCCCCTGACTGGGGCCCGCCCTATCGAACTCCGGGTGGAGAACCCATCCCTGAGCCTGGCACAATAGTTTTGTTAACAATAGGAAGTCTGCTTTTAAGAGGAAGATATAAGCAGGCATAACAGAAGTCACCTCAACAACCGGGCGGGGCTACTTTGACAGCCCTGCCCATATTTGGAGTTTATAGCTAAGAGCCTCTAAGAGAAAAAGGCAGTATGAGAAATAAAACCGCAAATA
>CAYNKU010000309.1:2269-2924 GCA_964397865.1 uncultured Pirellulales bacterium
GATGGCAGCAAGTTGGTGGTTACTCTTGATATCGGCTGCGAAGTTATTGTCGGTTTTGACCACAAAGTTGCAGATGATGCTGGCAATCCATTCGGCATTGATTTTATTGTTTTCGGCAATTCAATATTCAGCGGAATCGGCTGGGTAGAGCCGGATACCGATATGGATACTTACATGCTGCAAAACCCAACCGATGTTTTAGGCGAATATGTTACAGTCAGTGTCGCTCAGCATCCTGACGGGCCGTGGTATATTTTCAGCAACGGCCCTTACGCAGACAATGTTTTTCCTACGAATGCTTTTGTCTGGGACAGCAACACTGACAGTTGGGCGGACGAGTCCGACTGGTTAAAGCCTGTCAATCCAAACCTTAGCCTATCAGCCTTTGACGGTCTTTCGGCAGCGGTTGCGATTCAACTCTACGATGGCTCCGCAGGCGGAACCGGCTTCGACCTGCAGTGGCTAAGCCCCGCCGATTATCAGGCTCTTGATGTTGACCCTGTAAGCGGCAGCCGCTGGATTCAATATATCAGGGTAACAAGTGAGGAATTTGGCGAGATTGACGGATTTACTGATGTGGCGGGTTGCGGCGATTACCAGCATCCTTTTCTATTGGGCGATTTAAATACGGACTGCAAAGTGAACGGCAGAGACC
>CAYNKU010000310.1:0-2922 GCA_964397865.1 uncultured Pirellulales bacterium
AGTGGATAGAGTGACCTGGACTTGCGCTGTGACAGGTTGCGATAAAGAACGAGTTGTTGTGACAGTTTGCCCCATTACTTTAACCTTAATGTCATATTGTCCTTCAGCTATCTCGGTAAATGTCAGTTTTCCATTTGTATCCGTTTTACCTGATGCACAACTTTCACCATCTGCGTATAACTCTATTTCAGCGTTGGCAATGTTGACACCTAAAATATCTTTTACCTCGACAGTTAGGTCATGAGTTTGAAGTATCTTCACAATCTTGATTTTATCCTCATTATCGTCAGCATCATCTGTTACAGTTAATTTAACGGAGTATTCTCCCCCCTCTTCATATCCATGAACAGGGTTCTCAATCGTAGATGTAGAACCATCTCCAAAACTCCAGAACCACCCTACAATAAAACCATCTGAATCCGTGGATTCGTCGGTAAACTGGACACCGTGATTCATCTTTGGATTTTCTGGAGAATAGGAAAATTCAGCGTTAGGTATCCTATTAGTTATTATCTGGATACTTTTTTGAATAGATTCCTCTGACCCCTCATCGTCCGTAACTGTTAGTCTGACATTTTTCCTGCCCTCGCTTGTAAACTTATGTTTTGGATTCCGTTGAGTTGAAGTGAATCCATCACCGAAATCCCATAGATACTCTAGTGTTTTTCCTTCAGGGTCTGAAGATTTATCGCTGAACTGAATATCTTTTCCAACTATTGGCTTAGTGGGAGAATAAGTAAAGTCGGAGACAGGTGCTAGGTTTATGAACGACAGAATCTTCGTGATTGAATCGCTATTGCCATCATCATCGGTAACCCTTAACGTGACTGTATAGGATCCTTTGTCTAAGTAATCGTGAGTAGGATCTTTAATGGTTGAAGTGTGGCCGTCTCCAAAGTTCCAATGCCAAGAAGCAAGGGTTCCATCTGGATCTTCTGATGTATCATAGAAATGGATCTTGTCTCTTATTGTGGGCTCATTAGGTGAGAAGGTAAATGAGGGTATTGGTGGTTTGTTTCCGACCGTGACAGTCAATGTTTCTGAATCTGTATTCCCTATCGAATCTGTTACCATCAATGTTACTGTATATATTTCCTTTTTCGGAAATGTGAAGCTTGTTCTCGCACCTTCAGCGTCAATTCCTCCATCGCTCTCAAAGTCCCATTCGTATTTTGAAATAGAAGATCCGATCGATGCCGAGGAACCCGAGCCATCAAAGTTTACTTTTTCACCGACATAGCAAAATAGGTCTACCCCTGCAACAGCTTTAGGAACATTATAATTATCCCAAATATTAAACCAAAGGTCAGCATCGTTTTCATCAGTAGATGTACTTCCATCATAATCCCCAGAGGTTTTGTAGTAACCCTCTTCAAAATAAGTAGAATCTCCAGACAAAGAATTCGTTTCAAAATTATAGCAACCCCAATAAACAGCCCCAACAGGAGCAGGAATCCTCTGATCAGATTCAACAACCAAAGAATTACTACTTATATCTGCAACCTCATCAGTGCCCCAATCCGATTCAAGTAACGTTATATAGAAAACGGTGCTCGTTGAAGAAGGACCCCCATTAAAACCAACGGGTAATGCTATGATATCATCTGAGGGGTAGTTGGAAAGAGTAAATGAATGCGTGTTATCAACAAGTCCATCCCCCATTAGCGTAGAAATAGTAAATGTCTGAAAAACAGCTCCATCAAATACATTTATTACATAATACCAATCTGGTCCACCTTCAAGCCATCCTTCGATATCGTCAATACCTTCTATCCTATGAATTTTTATCCAGATTGTAGGCTTGGTATCCGTAGCTTTTGTAGTTGGAAAATTGAGGAATAAAAAGGATAAACATATGAGGATAAGCAAGTTGACTATCCGACATTTCTTCATTCCCTTCATTTTTCTTTCAACCTTTCCTTCAACTCTTTTTCTCTCTTCTTCAACGAATCTAGTGTTTTATCATAATCAGATTTAAAGCTGGAATAATCCTGAGAGGAAATCTCGTTATTTTTCACTCGTTTTTCAAGTCCTTTTATAGTCACTTTGATGCTGCTTATTTGAGCGTTAACATCCAAAAGTTCCTCCTGGAGTTCTCTATTGATTTTACTTGTCATGACTTCCATATCCTCAGTGAAGCTTCTTATTTTCCCAATGGTCTTTCTACCAAAATCTGTTATCTCATAGACGGCTTTTGCAGTCCCTCCTTCAACTACATGTTTCTGTTCAACGAGACCTTCATTGATTAATGCTCTGACGTGTTTTCCGAGGGCAGGTCTGCTGATCTTCAACGGGCCATTCAGATCAGCTGCGTATATCGGACCTTCCTCGAGGTTCTTGAAGATGATGTATCTATTGTCGTTCCCTATCGCACGAAGAATCCTGATTAACCTGTATTCCTTTCCTGATAGTGTGGTTTCTATTGACAGTAAAACAATCCCTCCACCCTAAACTTTTTAGTTTTTACTTAACATTTTTGGTTAATGTATTACTAGGAATGACAAGCGGAAATTAAAAGGGTGAAACCATCGCCTTTTACTTACAGGGGACTCCTTTTAGCTCAATTTATATTAAATAAAACAAGAAAAACTAATAGTTCAGAGAAACAGAGGAGAAAAAGCATGGATTGGACAACCTTCCTACAAGCTCTGT
This sequence comes from uncultured Pirellulales bacterium, assembly GCA_964397865.1. Taxonomy (GTDB): domain Bacteria; phylum Planctomycetota; class Phycisphaerae; order Sedimentisphaerales; family Anaerobacaceae; genus CAYNKU01. Next base: position 2,653 of record CAYNKU010000310.1, read on the forward strand.
ACGAGTTCATCGTCTCAACAGTCATACCCTTTGTAGGCTGTTAAGGCTCTGAACCGCCTGATGAGACGGTGGAACTCCGTCGAAACCCCTCTTTTTTCGGGTCGCGGTGAAACATGAAATTGGGAGTCAAAATAAAGCGGGAGAACGAGTCTCTGCTATTCCTCTTGTTATCCCATCATAGAGCGGATAAACTGCATAGAACCATACAGGTACGGCTTGGTAAGCGTAACCTTTACTTATGCGCCAGAGGAGTCGGTAGATACTCTGGTC
>CAYNKU010000311.1:0-2922 GCA_964397865.1 uncultured Pirellulales bacterium
GAAGAGGGTATGATATTTATAAGGAAATCAGGCAGCTCGGCCGGGAGTATATATGCGAATTTCACGCCAAGGATTATGACGGGCTGTACGGCAAGGGGTCTATCGACTTTAAAAGAGCGCGATCGGCGATCGACGATATAGGTTATCGCGGCTGGATCATAATCGAAGGATTCAAGACGCCGCTGGGGCTCGAGGCCAGTTACCGCTACGATACCGAGTATCTGCGTAAAATCTTCCCGCGGTCGGTTTGAGCGTATGTCGTATGTCGTATGTCGTATATCGTATGTCGTATATCGTATGTCGTATTGCGTTGTTTGAGGCCGACTGCGTCGGCAATTGATTTAAATTTTTATTTAATAAAGACTTAAATAAATTTGTTAATCAAAACGGTCAGTTTAAGTTACTTTATTTCTTCGTGGTAGCTTTGCAGCGATTTTACGCTGCTTAGCTGTTTTCTTATAGCGGCGATACCTTTAGCAGCGGCGGCAGCGGCGGCGATGGTGGTGAGGTACGGGATCTTATGCTTTATGGCGGTTTTCCGGATATAGGAATCGTCGTGTTTGCTGAGTTTTCCGGCGGGGGTGTTTATTATCAGATCGATCTCGCCATTTTTGATAGCGTCGGTAATGTTGGGTCTTCCTTCGTGCATCTTGAGAATCTTTTCGCTTTTGACGGAATTTTTATTGAGCAGCTTGTGTGTTCCGGCGGTGGATAATATTTTGAAGGCAAGATCCTGAAATTCTTTTGCGACCTTAAGGGCCTGTGCTTTGTCGGTGTCGGCGACGGTTATCAGGACGGTTCCTTCGGATGGCAGGGGCTGCTGGGTAGCATCCTGGGCCTTGAAGTAGGCCAGGCCGAAAGAATCGGCCATGCCGAGGACTTCGCCGGTGGAGCGCATTTCCGGGCCGAGGAGCGGGTCGACGGTGTGGAACATATTAAAGGGGAAGACCGCTTCCTTGACGCCGAAGTAGGGGATGTCGCGGTGCTTGAGGTCGAGGTCGGCGAGTTTTTTGCCGAGCATAATTTGCGTGGCGAGTCTTGCCATCGAGAAGCCGCAGACTTTCGAGACCAAAGGTACGGTTCGTGATGCGCGGGGGTTGGCTTCGAGGACGTAGACGGTATCGTTGGCGATGGCGTACTGCATATTCATCAAGCCGACGACATTGAGTTCGACGGCGATTTTTTTCGTGTATTCGCAAATTGTATCGATGTGCTTTTGCGGTATCGAGACCGGCGGAATAACGCAGGCGGAGTCGCCGGAATGAATACCGGCGAGTTCGATATGCTCCATTACCGCGGGGACGAAGGCGTCTGTTCCGTCGGAGATAGCGTCGGCTTCGGCTTCGGTGGCGTTTTCGAGGAATTTGTCGATGAGGATGGGTCTTTCGGGTGTTACCTCGACGGCGCGGGCGAGGTAGTGGCGTAGCATTTCTTCATCGTGGACGACTTCCATACCTCTGCCGCCCAAGACGTATGAGGGGCGGACCATAAGGGGATAGCCGATTTTTTTCGCGATAGCAAGGGCCTGGTCGATATTGCTTGCCATTCCGGATTCTGCCATCGGGATATTTAGTTTTTCCATCATCTCGCGGAAGCGGTCTCGGTCTTCGGCGAGGTCAATGGTTTCGGGGGAAGTGCCGATTATTTTAACGCCGGCTTTTTCGAGCTGACCGGAGATATTTAGCGGTGTCTGGCCGCCGAATTGAGCGATTACACCGTCGGGTTTTTCCTTTTCGTAGATGCTGAGGACATCTTCGACGGTGAGCGGCTCGAAGTACAGCTTGTCGGAGGTGTCGTAATCGGTCGAGACAGTTTCGGGGTTGCAGTTTACCATGATAGATTCGAGGCCTTCGTCGCGGATGGCAAAGGCGGCGTGGACGCAGCAGTAGTCGAACTCGATTCCCTGGCCGATGCGGTTGGGGCCGCCGCCGAGGACCATGATTTTTTTGTTTTTGCTGACGGAGACTTTGTCGGGCGCGTTGTATGTCGAGTAGTAATAGGCGGCATTTTCGACACCGCTGACCGGTACGGGTTCCCATGCTTCGGTGAGGCCGAGTTTAATTCGCTGTGAGCGGATATCTTCTTCAGGTATACCGAGTATCTGTGAGAGATAGCGGTCTGCGAAGCCGTCTTTCTTGGCCTTTGTGAGCAGCTCATCCGGCAGGGCTTTGCCTTTACAGGTGAGAATTTTTTCTTCGAGTTCGACAAGCTCTTTCATTTGTTCGAGGAACCAGTGTTTGATATGGGTTTTTTTGAACAGTTCATCCACATCGGCACCTTTTCGGATGGCCTCGTACATAATGAACTGTCTTTCGCTGGAGGGTTCGGTGAGCATGTCCATGAGTTCGGCGAGTGGGAGTTTGTTGAAATTTTTTGCGAAACCGAGGCCGTAGCGATTGGTTTCGAGTGAGCGGATGGCTTTCTGGAATGCCTCTTTGTAGTTTTTGCCGATGCTCATCGCCTCACCGACGGCTTTCATCTGTGTGCCGAGTTTGTCTTCGACGCCTTTGAATTTTTCGAACGCCCAGCGGGCGAATTTTACAACGACATAGTCGCCGGAGGGTGTGTATTTTTCGAGGGTTCCGCTTCTCCAGTATGGTATTTCGTCGAGCGTCATACCGGCGGCGAGCATGGATGAGACCAGTGCGATGGGAAAACCTGTTGCTTTGGAGGCAAGCGCCGAGGATCGGGAGGTTCGAGGGTTGATCTCGATTACGACGACGCGGTCGGTGACGGGGTCGTGGGCGAACTGGACGTTTGTACCGCCTATGACCTCGATGGCGTTGACAATGTCGTAGGAGTATTTTTGGAGTCGCTGCTGGAGCTGCTCGCTGATGGTGAGCATTGGTGCGGTGCAGTATGAGTCGCCGGTGTGAACGCCCATTGCGTCGACGTTTTCGATAAAGCAGACGGTTATCTTCT
>CAYNKU010000312.1:0-2918 GCA_964397865.1 uncultured Pirellulales bacterium
TAAACAGAAAAAACACCGAATTCTCTACTGGGAGTTTCATGAAAACAAAACCACCGAGCAGGCGGTCAGGATGGGCAATTTCAAGGCTGTAAGACATAAACCCGGCGGGGCGATTGAATTGTATGACCTTAGCAACGATATCGGCGAAAAACACGATATCTCCGCCGCCTATCCCGAAGTCGTGAGAAAAATAACCGAATATATCAATAACGCCAGGACGCCCTCGCAATACTGGCCCATGAAGAAATAACCCCCGCAAATCGAAATTCCGCCCCAAAAGCGGTTTTGGCAACATTATTTGTTGACAGAGACGCCCGAACATTATAGAACATTGGCTCACAAAAATTGTAATGTATGACATATCATCTGACCAAGGGTGATGTTTAAGTTGATTCGAAATAGATGACAAAAAAGGAGATCGTTCAAATGGCAAAAAAGCGGGTCTACTTCTTCGGCGGCGGGAAAGCCGAAGGCAATACGACAATGAAAGAACTTTTGGGCGGCAAAGGCGCCAACCTCGCGGAAATGACAAACCTCGGCGTACCGGTACCGCCGGGTTTTACCATCGCCACGAAAGTCTGTGACGAATATTACAAATCGAAAGGTAAATGGCCCGCCGGGCTCAAAAAACAAATCGACGACAACATCGCAAAGCTCGAAAAGGCGATGAACGCGAAACTCGGCGACCCCAAGAAGCCTCTGCTTGTCAGCGTCCGAAGCGGTGCCGCCGTCTCAATGCCGGGAATGATGGATACCGTCCTCAACCTCGGGTTAAATGACGAGGTTATCGAAGGCATTATCAAAAAAACGAAAAATCCCCGCTTCGCGTACGATATTTATCGCCGATTCATCGACATGTTCGGTGATGTCGTCATGGACTGCCAACACGAACATTTCGAAGAAGTCCTCCACGGGGCGAAAGTAAAAGCCGGTGTCGAACTCGATAACCAGCTCACCGCCGATCAGCTCAAAGATGTGGTCGATAAATACAAAGTCGTCTATAAGAAAAATGTCGGCGAAATGTTCCCGCAGGATGGAAAAGTTCAGCTCGAACATGCAATCAATGCTGTATTGGGCTCCTGGATGATCGACAGGGCCGTAAAATACCGCCAACTTAATAATATCACCGGTCTGCTTGGCACCGCTGTGAACGTCCAGGCGATGGTCTTCGGCAATATGGGCGATGATTGCGGAACAGGTGTTTGCTTTACTCGAAACCCGAGCACAGGCAAAAAGGAATTCTACGGCGAATTTCTCATGAATGCCCAGGGTGAAGATGTTGTCGCGGGTATCAGGACACCTATCGAACTGAAAAAGCTGCAGAAAGTTATGCCCAAGGCCTACAAGGAACTGACGACCCTGATGACCAGGCTCGAAAAACATTACAAGGATATACAGGATATGGAATTTACCATCCAGGAAAAGAAACTCTATATCCTTCAGACGCGAACCGGAAAGAGAACCGCCGAGGCCGCCGTCAAGATCGCCGCCGACATGGTCAAGGAGAAGCTTATCTCCAAGACCGAAGCCGTAAAACGCGTGACACCTGAGCAACTCGATCGGCTTCTGCACCCGCACTTCGACCCCAAGGCAAAACGAGATGTTATCGCCAAGGGCCTGCCCGCTTCACCGGGTGCCGCTGTCGGACAGGTGGTCTTCACTGCCGAGGCCGCCGAAGCCTGGAGGGACAAGGGTAAAAAAGTTGTACTCGTCCGTATCGAGACCAGTCCGGAAGATATCGGCGGTATGGATGCCGCTGTCGGAATCCTGACCGCACGCGGCGGCATGACAAGCCACGCAGCGGTCGTCGCGCGCGGTATGGGCAAATGCTGCGTCGCGGGTGTACATGCTCTCGGTATCCATTACAAAACTAAAAAACTAAATATAGATAAACTCACTATAAACGAAGGTGACTGGATCAGCCTTGACGGTTCCACCGGTGAAGTAATGAAAGGTCAATTGCCAACGGTAGAGCCAACCTTAAGCGGTGCCTTCGGCGATTTTATGCAAATCTGTGACGGTGTAAGAAAACTCGGCGTCAGGACAAATGCCGATACTCCCGAAGATGCCGCACGAGCAAGAGGCTTCGGAGCCGAAGGAATCGGCCTGTGCCGAACCGAGCACATGTTCTTCGAAGGAAAGAGGATCTGGCCTGTTCGCTCGATGATCCTTGCCGCCGACGATTACGCCCTGATGCTAAGCGAACTCGAAACAGCCAAAGATACCAAAGCAAAATCTGCCATCCAGAAAAAATACGCCGTCGCCAAAAAGCAGTTCGAGGGCGCATTGAAGAAACTGCTTCCCTATCAGCGAAGTGATTTCGAAGGCATCTTCAAAGCGATGGCGGGCCTGCCGGTTACTATTCGACTGCTCGATCCGCCGCTGCATGAGTTTCTTCCACAGGATGCGGCCGCGCAGGCTGAAATGGCAAGACTGCTCAAGGTAAAGCCGGCCGTCGTCAAAACCAAGGTCGAACAGCTCCACGAGTTCAACCCGATGCTCGGTCACCGCGGGTGTCGACTCGCGGTAACCTACCCCGCCATTTACCGGATGCAGGCAAGGGCCATTATCGAAGCCGCCCTGAAAGTAAAGGCTAAAGGAACCGTTGTTCTGCCGGAAATTATGATACCGCTGGTTGGAACGGTCGGTGAGCTCAAACTTGTCAAAGACAGCGTCATCGATGAAATAAAACAGGTCTTCAAGGAAACCGGCCGAAAGATAAAATACATGGTCGGAACCATGATCGAAGTCCCGAGGGCGGCCCTTACCGCTGATGAGATCGCCAAGGAGGCCCAGTTCTTCAGCTTCGGTACCAACGATCTGACCCAGATGACGATGGGATTCTCTCGCGACGATGCCGGCAAATTTCTCGTCGAATATGTCAACAAGGGCCTGTATCAGGAAGATCCATTCCAGTC
>CAYNKU010000313.1:0-2916 GCA_964397865.1 uncultured Pirellulales bacterium
GGGTTAAGATATATATTTTCAAGGAATTCAAAAATAAACCGCACAACAGACTGTGATTTTTGATAATCTGATAACTGATGATATGATTTTACAAAACTTTCACATGCTCCAGCGTGATCGCCTAACCATGCAAAAATAAATAATCCTCTGTTTTCACCATTCACAATCACCGAAAAAGTTATGCTTTCAAACACTTTACTAAGATTCGCTAAATTTTGTAACCGGTTTCCATGAAAATCGTATTTAGGATAAATACCGCCCGAACACATTATGGAAGGTAGTTCATTTATCTCAACAATATAATATTTAATTCCCGAAAAATTTCCCGATACTAACATTGCATCATAGTTTTGCTTTTCTATAAGCTGATCACGTCTTCCGGCTTCGAAGCCTTTTTGCGATGCTCCAACCATTCCCTGAAGAACCGCCTGTCTGTAAATGTCACATCCCCTATCCAGTTGACTCATAAAAGGTATAGTTTCTAAAGCAGATTTTTTTGTGAAGTACTCATAACACAAAGCTCTATAGGCTAACAAGAAAACGTTTTTATCATTTATTTGGAATGGTTCATTTTCGACTGATTTAAATATTTCACAATCATGCTTTTCGCAAAAACCTGTAAACACAGAAGCTTTCTTAAGTCCAATTTTTTTCATTAAAATTTTACCATTGTCACTGATTAAGGTGCCAATATCCTTTATTAAACCATAAACATGGCCTCCTACAGAAATTGTTTCAAGCATCCTTCTCGATACAGTATGGGATTTCACTATTTTTCCATCACATTCTTTCTTCCACACCTCTGGGCATAAGCACATTTCCTTTCCAAATGCTCTCTTCTGCACCCCAATGACTTCAGAAATCGGTACGGGCGAGCTATTCTCACGACCCAAATGACAGTTTTTATATTTTTGCCCGGAACCACACCAGCACAAATCATTTCGACCTATCTTCATTTAATTTCCCCTGAATCTTTCCATCAAAAAAACATTCGAATTGCAAATCAGTTTTTACTTTTTCTAACCTTTGTCCCGGTCACATTCGTAAAAGGCCGCTCTCTAACCTCTCTGAAAATAAAAAATCCGCCCATCGCATCGCCGCCGCGCACCCGGATATCCTGCTGCGTAAAGATCAAAAGATACCCGCTGTCCGCGCACCATATCGCCTTATCGATCTCGTAATTAAAGTAAAGCCCGCCCGGATAATAATAAATAAGCTCCATCGGCCGCCCTTTTATCGCAGGCAGCTTCATCCCCTCTGCGCCCTTGGCCGCGTTCCAACTCTCGGCGCCACTGCCGCCCGCCCTGATATGCCCGCGAAACTCCTCCCACATCGCCGCACTCTTCTTCGGCACCCGTATCTCGATCAAAAGCTCCTTATTACCTATATAATCCCTCTTTTTATCCAGCTCAATAAACCGCTCTTCCTGAAGCCGATCGACAAGCTGCTTCGCCGGATACCAGTCGGAAAAATTACTAAGCTCCGCCACCGCCGCCATCACATTGGCATCGGAAACGATCACCTGATGAAGCCGCGACCGCTTCGCCGGCTCATACATATCCTCCGCGATCCAGATAATATCACCCGTCTTACCGAGCACCTCGAACCGCTGCGCCTTAAAAGCCCCCCGCGCACTTCCCACCCCCGCAGTCATCGCAATAAAAACCACCGCAATTATCAAAAGATATGATCTCTTTTTCATTTCCCTGTTCTTTCAATAATAACCATCCCGACGTCGTTTCGGGAATCCTCAATTTTGATTTTTAATATTTCAAACTGACCACCGGTCAGTTTGAGTTAGATTATAACTCTTTTCACCCTCCTGCGATACCTTATTCCCCGCGTTTGATAATCGCTTCTTCGTGCGCCAATAACCTCTTCTTAAGTCCAACTCCCCCCACCGCCGAAAACCCTCCCAACCCGCCGTCACTTCGTACCACACGGTGACATGGCACTATCAAAGGTATCGCGTTTCGCGCCATAACACCACCAACCGCCCGCGCCGCACCCGCGGACCCCACGCGCTTAGCTAACTGTGAATAACTGACCCTCTGCCCGAAACCTATCCCCCTGCACGCGGTAAGCACCCGCCTTTGAAAATCACTCACCCCGCCAAGCTCGATACGAATATCTCTATCGAACTCAACGCGCTCACCCTCAAAATAAGCGATTATTTTCTCCTGAACCTCCCGCAAAATCCCGCCGTCATGTTCAGCCACATCGATCCCGCTAAGCAAATCCACTATGACTTTCCATTCATCAACCCCAGGCAAACAAGTCCGCACTATAGCCCCGCCCCGCACCAACAATCCGAAATAACCCCACCCCGTCTCAAAAACCGTATACTTCAAAACCAGCCGCATCTAAACTTCCGCTCCAACTTTAATAAACAACCGCACATTCTACATTATAACTTCCCGCCCCAATTTGTCTCGCTTTTGCTGAAAACGTACATCAATAAACCCTGCAGGCAATAAAAAGTTTGATTCTCAAGACTTATTTGATATTCTGCCTGTGCCTAAGGTGTCTGTGGCAGAGCTATTGAAAACGCAACCCATCGAAATAATTGGTACAAAGAGGAAAGGTTAGATAAATGAACATGAAAAAGGGGAAATGGGTTATAGCGATAATTGCCTTGTTAGTAATTGTGTTTATATTAGCTGGCTTTGTGTCTTTCTTAACTCTTGAACATCGCGCTACCGAAATCCTCCTTGAGAAATTGGCAATGGCAAAACCGGGAGTAAATATCGCCGAGATCAGGGATGAATTAGGTCCTCCGATGCGCGAGTTTAGTCAACTTGATAAAATATTGAGTTGGGGCAGTGTCAAGGATGAGCAATTTTGCAAAGGCAAAAAACTGTATTGGTTTTATGCTTCCACCCCACCCTGCAGAGCTATTGAAATCTACACAGATGT
>CAYNKU010000314.1:0-2907 GCA_964397865.1 uncultured Pirellulales bacterium
TGAGGACGAATCTTGTGGGGTGGACAGTCAATGTTTCTTCAGTAGAGGAACCTGTTGCGGAGATGATTTTGCCGAGAAGGCCCGCAGCCTGCATGTTAACGTTGGTCAGCGAGATAGTGCCGATTACCTCAAGGTCGTTTTTATTGGCGGCTGAGAGGGGGATAGCCAGGGATTCGCACTGGAAGTTGGCGATGCCGGTGACGTTGACGGCGTTGGCGAAGATGGGGTTAACGTATTTTAGGAGCTGATTTGTCGTACGCTGATCGATATTTATATTTTCGATGATATGGGTTTGCTGCGGCAGGGTTATCAGTGTGGGGGTTTTGTTGAAGTCGGCGCGGGCGGCGAAATTGAATTTGCCGTTATTGACGGTGGTGGAAAAAGGGGCGATATTGAGCAGGCCTTTTTCGACCTTAAGGTCGAATTCGGTAGGGCCGAAATCAAGGCCCATGTATTGGGCCTTTTCGAAACCGAGGCGGGCGGCGGTATCGAGATTCGCCATTAACTGGTCGGGTTTGTCGGATGGATATTGAGAGGCGAAATTTACCGAATCGGTTCTCTGGCCGGCCAGGGCCAGGCCTTCGGGCAGGTAGGGCGAGGCGACGGTGCTGATTGCGGACCAGTCGTACTGGAGTTTTGCGCGGCCTTTTAGCGTACTTATGCCGTTTTGATTGGTTTTGCTGAATTCGGCTTCGGGTATTTTTATCTGCGGGCTTTCGAGTTTGAGTTTTTTCAGGCGGAAGGTTTTTTGCGCGGGGTCGATATCGGCATCGAGGATTAGGGAAATCTCCGATTGCTCGAAGGGCTGCTTTTGCGGGTAGGTGAGTTTGAGGTTTTGGATGCGGGTCGAATCGGTATAGATATTGTAGAGGGTGTTTTTCTGCGTGAGGGAGATGTCGGAGCGGGCGGAGCCGGAGAGCTGCGCTTCTTTCGGCAGGCGACCGGAAAGGACGATGAAAGGGCCGAGCTTCTGCAGGTCGAGATCGGCGGAGATATCGAGCTTGAGGGGTTTTTGGCTTTTTTCGTTTAGCGGGATGGCCGCGTCTTTTATTGTGATTTGGCCGAAAGAGGCGTCGGCCTGGAGTGAATTTAGATTGACGAAATTCTGTTTTGTCTCGGCGGCGAGGGCGTAGCTTATCTGTGCGGCCGGCTCGAAGGCGGTCAGGCCCTCGGGTGATGTTAAGCGGATGTTCTGGCAGGCGGCGGAGCCTGTGATATTGACGGTGTCTTTTTCGGAGATAATGCTGCCGCTCTCGGTAACAGTGCCGGCTAACTGGTATTTGCCGAGGTCGAGGAACTGACCGAGGTCGGCCTGGAGCTTTGCCAGATCGATGTCGGCGTCGTAGTCGATCGATTCGGCGGTGCCGGAGCATTTTAACCGGGCGAAAGACGCGGATATGTTCACGTTGTCGAATTTGACGCCGGTCTTTTCGGAGGTTATCTCGGCAGCGGCCTTTATGGGCTGGGTGAGCGAGGCTGTTTTTTGGCCGACGGTTCCGGCGAGGTTTTCGATCTCTGCGCGTGCGGTGATTTTCTTTTGGCCTTGTAGGGCAGTGGTTTCGACGTTTCCGCTAAGGCGGCCGGAGGTTAGCCTGGTGTCTTCTTTGATAGCAAGTGTGGTCGGCATTTGCGCAGCCAGTGCGGCGAGGTCGATATTGAAATCGGCCTTGAGCTGATAAGGCGTGTCGGGTTTTAGAAACCGCTGGAAGGATTCGTATGTCGCCGGTGCGGTGCCGGCGGCGTTGACGACGGCCCAGTCGGTTTTAAGATGCAGCTTATCGATATTTATCAGTTTGTTCTCGGTTTTTATTTTCGCGTCGAGTTCGAGTGTACTTGTTTTCAGACGATCGCCTTTTAATGCGGGGGCGGTTATGTCCAGGTTGGCTGCCTTTACAAAGCCGGTGAGGGCCTTTAGTTTTCCGTCCTGGAGGGCGGCGTTTAGATTTGCCGAGAGTTCGCCGGCCGCCTGGATATCGATGCCGGCGACAGCGAATACGGAGGCGAGGGAGCCGAGGTTCAGGTCATTGACCTCGACAGTGAGATCGCCGGTCGAGCCTTCGAGTCGCCAGGGGTTTTTCTTATCGGTTGTAATTTCGCCGGCGGCGCGGATGTTCGACTGTTTTGCCTGGGCGAGAAGTATTGCGGAGAGATTGAAATCGGTTTTTTTACCCGGCGGATTGAGGTTGACTTTGGAGTTTATCGCGGTAAGTTCGGTAGTGCCGTCGTCGGGGTCGGTTATTTTTAGTCGGCCGTCATTTACGATGAGGTTTATCTTTTCGACGGGCAGCACGATAACCTGGGGCGCTGCGGACGGTTCGACGGCGGCGGCCGGGGCCGAGGTTGACGGTTTTTGCGGCGATCGGGGAGAGAGGTTTATCTCGATATCGGGCTGATCGATAACGGTTTTGCCGAAGGCGATGGAACCTGTGAGGATGGACGCGTATCTGGGCCTAGCGGAAATTTCTTTTACGGTGACGGAAGTTGTACCGGCCGAATCTCGGAAGCTAAGGTCGGTGAGAGTGAGGCCTTTGAACCAGTTCATCGAGAGACCGGCAAAATCAGCTTCGCCGTCGACGGAATCGTTTATCTTAGAAAGGATGGTCAGGCGGGCCTTTTCGCTGGATACATAGGCCGGTATTATCAGTATGACCAGTAGGACCAGGCCCACCAGGACGGCGGCTATCAGGAGCAGCAGTTTTTTCACACGAGATTTTTTCGGTGCAGTTTTTTTGTTTTTTTCGGTTTCCATAATTTTGTCCCCCTGAACAGGTTAATCGTTTCAGGTAATGTCAGTATCGAGTAATAGTATCGCAGAATTTTCCACTTCTGTTAAATTAACCGCCTTTGGCGGAGTTTTTTGCCACATAGTTTTTATCCCCTTACTTACGTGCGGGGCTTGGATTAAAT
>CAYNKU010000315.1:0-1168 GCA_964397865.1 uncultured Pirellulales bacterium
TCAACTTTGACTCATCATAACCAACCCTTTTCCACCCATAACTGACCGGTTACCCGGTGGGGGAAAATTAGATTTACAATGGTGGGGAGTCGGTGTATAATTATTAGAAAATAGCAGATTCATTTTGGGGATGATTTTGGAGGTGTGGGGAAATGAGTTCAGGGGGTAAGGTTAAGAAAAAAGGTGCGGCTGAAGATCGGCAAACTATATCAGCGGGCGATATTGAAAAACAAAGCGAGCGGATGCAGGAGTTCGTTTATATAGTGTCGCACGATCTGGGGAGTCCTTTGTTTTCGATAGATGCGTTCAGTGTAGAACTCGGCAGGAGTTGTGAGAGGCTGCGCGAGCTGCTCGATCGCGAGAAATTCGATGGGCAGGTGCGGGAAGATGCGCTGGCGATTCTCGACAGCGATGTCGAAGGGGCGCTGGATTATATCAGGCAAAGTGTTAAAGAGATGAATAAACTTCTCGAAGGGCTAAAGCGCGTTAGCAGGGTCGGCAGTAAAGAGCTTAAGATCGAGGTGCTCGATATGAATGAATTGGTCGGCGAGGTCGCAAGTTCGATGAGAGATGAAATCGAAAAGGCTGGGGTGGTTGTGAAGGTAGAAGAACTGCCCGGCTGTGTTGGGGACGCGGATTTGGTTAATAAACTTTTTGGTAATATACTTTCCAATTCGGTAAGGTTTCTCGACTGTGAGCGGGAAGGCTCGATATATATCAGGGGCAGGGTCGAAGGGGGGCAGTCGGTATATGAGATAGAAGATAACGGGATCGGGATTGCTGAGAAGCATTTGGAGAAAATCTTCGAGGTCTTTTGGCGGCAGGAGGCGGCGGGGACTTCGCCAGGAGAGGGGCTCGGTCTTACGATAGCGAAGAGGATAGTCGATCGGCTTGGCGGGAGGATCGGCGTGGAATCGAAGCCGGGAGAGGGAAGCAGGTTTTACGTTTCGCTGCCGAAGGGTTAGCTGTGGTGATTTGCATATCTTAGACATCTGTTATTTATCCAAGTCTTGACATGAAACCGCGGAGTTGAGAGAATCGCGGCCTAAGATGAGTGAGTATCACGAGGACAGTTTATTCGGGCCGGAGAGTGCGGGGGGGGAGTTGTGCGGTCATGTTATTCGCGTCGCGATAGAGGCGGGGGTGGATAACGAATACGATTATATTG
>CAYNKU010000315.1:1268-2905 GCA_964397865.1 uncultured Pirellulales bacterium
CTTGCGGAAAAGGGGATTTTGAAGGTCGTTAAAAAAGAGGTTTTAAAATCCACACTGCCTGTGATACCGGAGAGGTTTGTTCTTAAATCGGAGAAGGTCGAATTAAATTCCGATCAGCGAAGTGCGCTCGAGCAGATAAGTGCCCGGATAGATTCCGGAGGGTTCGGGGTTACTTTGCTGCACGGGGTGACCGACAGCGGTAAGACAGAGGTCTATATAAGGGCGATCGAGAAGGTGATCGGCGCCGGCAGGAGGGCGATAGTATTATTGCCGGAGATCGCACTGACGGCGCAGACGGTTCAGCGGTTCAGCAGCAGGTTTGAGAAAATAGCGGTGATGCATTCATCTCTTACGGCGGCTCAGCGGAATGTTCAGTGGCAGAAGATAAAAGGCGGACAGGCGGATGTAGTGATAGGCGCGAGGTCGGCGGTTTTTGCGCCGGTGAGTGATCTGGGGCTTATAGTCGTAGATGAGGAGCATGAGGGCAGTTATAAGCAGGATACGGCGCCGAGGTATCACGGGCGTGATGTTGCGATAAAGCGGGCGCAACTTGCGGGGGCACATTGTGTTCTGGGCAGTGCGACGCCTTCGCTGGAGACGATCTGTAATTGCGACAGGAAAAGCCATTTTAGTGTTGCGCGTCTGCCGAGGCGGGTGATGGATCTGCCGATGCCTAAGATGCGGCTTGTTGATTTGCGGCAGTGGTATTCGACGAACAGGGGATTGAGTCTGGTTTCCGAGCCTTTGGCGGAGCGATTGAGGCAGGTGCTTGGCAGGGGTGAGCAGGCGATACTGCTTTTGAACAGGCGCGGGTACAGCAGGTTTGTTTTCTGTCCGGACTGCAGGCATACGCTTCGGTGCAGGAATTGCGATGTGACGCTGACGCTGCACAGTTGGGGGCAGCGGCGCGGTCGGCAGTTAAAGACGGCCGGCGGTCGGTACTCGAATCGCGGCTTTGCGGTGTGTCACTACTGCGGGGCGGAGACGCTGGTTGCGGAGAAGTGTGTTTTGTGCGGAAAAAAGATGGTTATGGCCGGCTTTGGTTCGCAGCGGCTCGAAGAGGAACTGGCAGAGAAGTTTCCGGAGGCGAAGGTCGCGCGGATCGACAGCGATTCGATGGGCGGGAAAGATTATTACCGTCTGCTGAAGGATTTTGGCGAGGGCAAGATCGATATTCTTGCCGGTACGCAGATGCTTGCCAAGGGTCTTCATTTTCCGAATGTTACGGTGGTTGGGATAATCAGCGCCGATACGGGTCTTGAGATTCCGGATTTTCGGGCTAATGAGCGGACGTTTCAGCTTATAAGTCAGGTTGCGGGCAGGACGGGGCGGTCGGAAAAGAAAGGGACGGTATTTGTGCAGACGTTTTTGCCTGATCAGCCGGCGATACAGTTCGCTTTGAAGGGTGATTTCAAGGGGTTTGTCGAGGCTGAATTGAGACAACGAAAGGATTGTAATCTGCCGCCATTTTGGCGGATGGGGGTGGTTGTTCTTCGTGATATGAATTTCGAGAAGCTCGAAGAGGCGTGTGGGTTGATGCGGGAGCGGATCGATTTTATTGTGCGGCGGGAGGGGTTGGAGGCGATTGTTCGCGGGCCTGTGCCGGCGGGGATAAGACGGATCCAGCGGTATCACAG
>CAYNKU010000316.1:0-2865 GCA_964397865.1 uncultured Pirellulales bacterium
GCCATTGCCGCGATTACCTTTGGGCTCTCAAGCGCCTTTTGCTTTATTGTTTCCTCGTCGGCGTCGGCGGGAACAACTACGCGATCTTTTATTTTACCGAGAACCTGAATGGCAAGTTCGATCTCTTTTTCCTTGACAAGGGCCTTGTCGTAGTCGGGCCAGGGTTCGTAGGCAAGACTTTGCTCGCGGCCGAGCTTTTGCCAGAGTTCTTCGGCTATATGAGGCGCGAACGGCGCCAGTATCTGGACGAATTTTTCAATCACTGATTTCGGCCGAACGGTCAATTTGCTTAGGTGATTGACGAATATCATCATTGCGCTGATAGCGGTATTGAAGCCGAAACTCTCGATATCGGCGCCGACTTTTTTTATCGTCTGGTGCAGCAGTCGCAGCGTTGCCTCTTCGGCTTCGATATCTTTAACCGCGCTGTCCAGTTCGCCGGTTTCCTCGTCCACGACCATCCGCCACAGTCGCTGCAAAAACCTGTGCACCCCCTCCACTCCCTGCATACTCCAGGGTTTTGTCGCCTCCAGCGGCCCCATGAACATCTCGTAAAGCCGCATCGAATCGGCGCCGTAGCCGGCTATCACCTTGTCGGGATTGATGACATTGCCGCGGGATTTACTCATCTTCTGACCGTCTTCGCCGAGTATCATACCCTGGTTGATGAGTTTTTTGAAAGGCTCCTTTGTGCTGGCGTATCCTAAGTCGTACAGAACCTTGTGCCAGAACCGCGAATATAAAAGATGCAGCACGGCGTGCTCGGCCCCGCCTATATACAAGTCGACATTCATCCAGTATTTTTCCTTGTCGGCGTCCCAGCCCCGCCCGGCGTTTTTCGGGTCGAGATACCTCAAATAATACCAGCAGCTTCCCGCCCATTGCGGCATTGTATTGGTTTCGCGCTTGGCTTTGGAGCCGTCGGCGAGCGTAATATTGACCCAGTTTTCGATCGTCGCAAGCGGTGGCTCACCCGAACCGGAGGGCTTGAAGTTTTCCACCTCCGGCAGCGTCAGGGGAAGCTCATCCTCCGATAGCGCTGTCACCCGGCCGTCTTCGGTATGCATGATGGGAAACGGTTCTCCCCAGTAGCGCTGCCTGCTGAAGAGCCAGTCGCGTAGTTTATAGTTCACAGCCTTTTTGCCAAGTCCTCGCTCGGCGAGGCGGTTGGTGATTTTTTCCTTGAACTCAGTCGTTGTGAGGCCGTCGAATTCTCCGCTGTTGACCGCCCTGCCGTCGCCGCTGTAGCAAAGCTCGCCCTTTCGGACCTGCTCGATAATTTCGGGATCCTCGGGCTCGACGACCTGTATGATATCGAGGCCGAATTTCGTCGCGAATTCGAAGTCGCGCTCATCGTGCGCCGGCACCGCCATTATCGCGCCGGTGCCGTAACTGATTAAAACGTAATCACTTATCCAGATCGGAATCTTTTCGTCATTGACCGGATTGACGGCATATGCGCCGGTAAAGACGCCTGTCTTTTCCTTTGCCAGGTCCGTGCGGTCCAGGTCGCTCTTACGCGCCGCGGCTTCTCTGTACGCTGTGATTTCATCTTTCTTGTCGGCGGTGGTAATCTTATCGACCAGGCTGTGCTCCGGCGCCAAGACCATATAAGTCGCGCCGAACAGCGTATCGGGCCTGGTGGTAAAAACGCGGATTATGTCGTCGAAGCCGTCGATCTTGAAATCCACCTCCGCTCCTATACTTTTGCCGACCCAGTCGGTCTGGAGTTTCTTTATCGATTCGGGCCAGTCAACTTCCGACAGATCCTCGATAAGCCTTTCAGCGTATTTGGTAATCCGCAGCATCCATTGGCGCATCGGCTTTCGTATCACAGGATGCCCGCCCCGCTCACTGACCCCCCCTACCACTTCCTCGTTCGCCAGCACAGTCCCGAGGGCCGGGCACCAGTTCACGGGAACCTCCGCTTCGTAGGCAAGGCGATGGTCATCTATATATTCCTGTTTTTCAGTTTCACTCAGGCCGTCAGGTATCTGTAACTGCTTGATGGGCATCGCTTTCTGTTGCTTGGCGTCGAAGTAGCTGTTGAATATTTTTAGAAATATCCACTGCGTCCACTTATAGTAGTTCGGGTCGGTGGTGTCGACTTCTCTGTCCCAGTCGTAGCTGAAGCCCAGCGATTTGATCTGGCGGCGGATGTTGTCTATATTCTTCTGCGTGGTCTGTTTAGGCGCGGTGCCGGTCTTGATAGCGTATTGCTCTGCGGGCAGGCCGAAAGCATCCCATCCGAAGGGGTGCAGGACGTTGAAGCCCTTTTTGCGTTTGTAGCGGGCGACGATGTCAGTGGCGGTGTAGCCCTCCGGATGGCCTACGTGCAGGCCCTGTGCGCTCGGATAGGGGAACATGTCGAGGACGTAATATTTGGGCCTGGTGTCTAAGTCCAGGGCCTTGAAGGTTTTATTCTCCTGCCAGAAGTCCTGCCACTTCTTTTCTATCGTATTGAAATTGTAGCTGCCTTTTTTCTCTGTCATCTGTTTTTCAGTTCCCACGGGCTATTTTCCGGTTTTTAAGCTCAATACCACGAAACGAGGATTATAGGCCCGCCCGCAACCACTGTCAAGGGCAAACGCCGCCCTGCTCCGCTGCGTGAGAACAGTGGAACAGGTGACAGGTGAGCAGGTGAAAAAACGCGCTTAGAATTTTGCTTGGGAAAAGCATAAAATTTGTGCCTAGGGCACTTCATTCGGAAAAAGCACCGAATTTGTGCGCTGGGACGCAAAACATCATTTAAAAAAGTCAAAAAAAGACTAAAAAAGATGAAAAAAGACAAAAAAAGTACTGGATTTGGTCTAAAAAAGCATAAAAATGACGAATTTTGACGCAGTTTTTAAAGGGGGGTGGCGC
>CAYNKU010000317.1:0-2863 GCA_964397865.1 uncultured Pirellulales bacterium
AGATATGAAAGCTATTTTTTGGAATGGCTCAGAAGTATGGTTTAAACCTTGTGACGAGGAAGAAAAACTCAGAGGAATGACTTTAGACTTTGTAGGACTTGATGAGCCTATCGAAATTGCTGAAACTATATTTGCACAATTAACATTAAGAATATCTGGAACTGGAAACTTAAAAAATAAAAATCCTTTCATTCTTTTAACTACTAATCCTGGTAGTCAATCACATTGGATTTATAAAAGATTTTTTAAACGTGGCAATCCCGATTATCACGTAATTGAAACAACTACTTATGATAATGTACTTCTTCCCCGTTATGAAGATTTTATTGCAGAAGCACAAGATTCTGGCGATGAAGATTGGGTAAGAAGATTTCTTGATGGAACATGGGAAGCATTCGCAGGACAAATCTATAAAGAATTTAATCCTGATAAACATGTTGGAGATTATAGAGATTTAAAAAACTTTGATTTTATTACGGCTGGAGTTGATTGGGGTTTTACAAATCCTAGTGTAATATTAACATTAGGTTTTAAAGATAAAGATGTATTTATATTAGATGAATATTATCAAAGAGAAAAACCTTCCCACTTTGTTGTTAGTGAAATTGCAAAAAGACATGAAAAACGACACTTCAGAAAAGTATATTTTGACCCTTCAAATCCTGACCTTATATTTCAAGCAGCAGATTTAAAAATTCCCTCAGAAAAGGGAGACCGAGATGTGAATACTGGCATAGGTAAGATTAAATCTATGCTTAAAAAAATGAATCTTCATGTAGACCGACACTGTGTTCACACAATAAGAGAATTTCAAGCTTACCAATATGAGAAAGATAAAACGGGGAAAAATAAAACGGAAGTCCCCGCAAAACTTGATGACCACACTATGGATGCTTTAAAATATGGTTTAACACCTTATCGAGCATTTCGTGGTAAAAGTGTAGTCGGATGGGTAAAACAAGAACTTTGGAATTTTGGAGATTAGTAGTATGGCAACAATAGGCGACCATTTGAGAAAAGTATGGAAAAATTATGTTGCACCTTCTGCTGAAGATATTAAAGTAGGCAAGAAAGAGGAAAAGTTATCATATCCACCTGATGCAAGTCCTGAATATAAACACCCCTTCCTTAAAAAAGAACTAAGTATGGTGGATTGTCGAAATACGGCACAGCAATGTCCTTTATTTATGAAAGGTGCAAGAAAGAAAGCTATGGATTCAATTAGAGCCTGGTTTGAAATACAATCTCTAAATCAACAAACAGTTCCAGTAAAAGCCGATTTACAATTATTACAAGCTTTTGAAAGGCGTACTCAGTTTTCATACAAATGGCTTGAAGCTAGAGTAGCCAGTTTTACTTATGGTGATGGTTATCTTTTGATTACTTATGAAGATGACGAAAAAACTGAGTTACATGACCCTCCTTCTAAGATAAAAGTAAATGATGAAAGTGTTTTTGTAGCTCCCTGGAAAGTTCGAGTGTTGAATAGTGAATACATTAAAGAAATAGATTATTACCCTTCTGAAAAAAAGAAATATCAGAAACTTTTTACTAAGCATTTTCATTATGAAGATACTAAAAATGGCAAAGATTACTGGATTCATCCTGACAGAATTATCCATTTAACAGTGGATAAATTACCGCATAAGGAATTTGGAAATTCTAAAATTAACTTACTTAGAAATATTATTAAGTCTATGATAAATGTAGATATTAGTTGTGGTGAAATATTATCGTGGTTTGCACATGGTACATATGATATTAAAGATGAAGATGTTGATGATGATAAAAGAAAGTTTTGGGAAAAAATTGCAAAACAACATCCTGGTGCTTGGATACATGATGAAAGGGCTGAAATTACGGCTATAAATCCTACAGCAATAGACCCAAAACCATTCTACGATTACTTAGTGCTCAAAGTTGCTTCTGCATTTAGAATGCCTACTCATGTTTTAACTGGTATTCAAGTTGGAAAAGTAACTGGTGCAGAAGTAGGTATGGGCGATTATGTCAAAGATGTAAAAGACGATCAAGATTTACTATATACTCCACTAATCGAAACTTTATATGAGAAAATTTTAAAAGCCAAAGGGCGAAAATGGAAGTATAAAATTGTTTGGAATGCCATTTATATTGATGAACTAGCTGAAGCTGAAATATTACTTAAGAGAGTAGAAGCTGGTACGCTAGCTATGAACGGGCAAAGAGGAGCAGGTGGATTTATTAATCCAAAAGAAGCTCGAACAGTTTTCAATGAAGGTCAAATAATACTCGATACTGATAAAATTCCAACAGATATTCCTAAACCTCAACAACCTGAATCGCCAAGTAGTGATACTGATGATGACGATGAAGGTAATAGTGAAAACAAAGATAAGGATGATCTTTATGAATATCAACTTAGTGTTTCACAAAAAGCTATGATCGAAAAACGAAAACTCCAAGCTGCAAAAGAAAAAGCCATTGGCGAAGAAGTTAGTGACGAACAAGATGGTAACTCTAAAGATTAGAACTAAAGGATTACAAAAGTTTATCTCAAAAACTGAAAATGTAATTAAAGCGTTGGAAGATGGGATACTAACTAATGAAATAGAGAAAAAAATGGTTAGGAGAGCTAAGTATCGAGCACCACGAAAAAAGGGTACTTTAGTAAGAGGTATCCGCTCTCAAAAAACTGGTAAGCATAGTTTCAAGATCATCTGTGATGTTACCAATGATAGGGGTGAACCTTATCCAGCATTTCTTGAATATGGAACAAGATTTATTAGAGTTGGAACTCCTGAAAAACCAAGAGCAATTAAGAGTAGCAGTGGGAAAACGGCATTTCTTCCATATATATCATGGGCTGCTTGGCGAACTTTAC
>CAYNKU010000318.1:0-2862 GCA_964397865.1 uncultured Pirellulales bacterium
TCTGGGCGGGGGGTACGATTCTGATGCATCCGCAGTGCGAGTGGACGATCGCGGCACTGACTCGGGGCAGCGATAACAATCGGTCGGCGAGGAATCGGGGTATGAGCCGCGGCACAGGGTGGTATTCAAGAGTCCGAAGGTGGTTGATTATCGCGCGAGTGTGCATGATATCGCGAACCATCTTATGGATTTGATGGGTGATGTGAAACTGCGGGAGAAAATGGGCTCGGCCGGCCGCAAGCGTGTGGTGGAATATTACGATTATCGCGTGATAGGGCGAAAATTTATCGGCCTGGTTTCGGATAAACTTGGAATTAAATGATTATGGCAGTTGGGTTCGATGGTTCTGTGGCGAGGGCGAAGAAGGCGGCGATAGATGTATTGCGTCATAATTGTCATGGCCCGTATCGCGGTCTGCCTCGGACGGCGGGATGGGGGTATCCGGAGCCTTATACTCGGGATTTGATGATCTCGGCGCTGGGTATTTTAACTACCGGCGATGAGTGTTTGATAAAATCCGTGCTGCGGGTTCTCGAAACACTGGCGAAGAATCAGCAGAAGCTGGGGCAGGTTCCTTCGCTTGTGCATGACCCGGAGAATCTTGGGGCGAGCGACTGTACGCCTTTGTTCCTGCTGGTGATCGGTATTTTCCGCAAGGTTACGGGGCAGGATAAGTTTCTGGAGCAGGCGGTTCGAAAGGCGATGCGGTGGATCGAGTATCAGAGCCCTTCGGGGCGCGTGCTCGTGGGGCAGATGCCTACGACGGACTGGCGAGACGAGCAGTGGGTATTGGGGTATGGGTTGTATGTCAATACGCTGGTTTATATGTGTTTGAAGATATTAGGCCAGGATAACCGGGCGTCGGAAGTGAAGGAAAAGATAGGACGGTTCGCGATGGAAGGTGATGTCGTATATAGGCATGTTCATGAGGGGCTGGCGCTTCGGCGGAAACCTTATTATGCTCTCTGGTCTTTTAAGGTTTACAGGAGTGAGCGGTTCGACCTGCTGGGCAACAGTCTGGCGATCCTTGCGGGAATCGCTTCGCCTACGAGGGCGGATTCGCTTATTTCATGGGTGGAGTCGGAATGTGATTACTTAAAAAAAAACGGTATGCTGGCGTTGGATTTGCCGCCGAATTTTTTTCCTTATATCAAGCCGGGAGATCCCGACTGGATAGCTCGGTATGAGAAATTCAATCAGCCGGGGGAATATCATAACGGGGGCGTGTGGCCTTTTATATGCGGCTTTTATATCGCGGCGATCGTGGCGGCGGGCAGGCGGAAACTCGCGATGAAAAAATTAGCGGTTCTGACCGAGCTTGTTCGCCGGGCTAACGAGGCAGAGGTCGAGTACGGCTTTAACGAGTGGTTCAGGGCGCAGGACGGTTCGCCGAGAGGGCAGGACTGGCAGAGCTGGTCGGCGGCGATGTATCTTTACGCGGCTTATTGCGTGGAAAATGACAGGACGCCTTTTTTTGAGGAAATCAGAAAAGACAATGAATAATGAATAGTTCCTCCTTCGCCAAGGCTACGGAGGACAAGGAATAATGAATAATAAATGTTGGATTTTGTTTTATCGGGCAGGGGGCGGTTATGAAAGTAGCGTTTTTCAGTGCGAAGCCTTTCGACAGGATGTCGTTCGGGAAGTACGATACGGATTCCGGGCACAAGTTGATATATTTCGAGCAGCAGTTGAACGAGCAGACGGTTTATCTGGCGGAGGGGTTCGAGTGTGTTTGTGTTTTTGCCAACGATATACTAAACGCCGTTGTGCTGGACGGGCTTTGCAGAAAAGGGGTTCGTTTGATAGCGCTTCGCTGCGCGGGGTATAATAATGTAGATATTACCTCGGCTGAGCAGCTTGGTCTTGTTGTTGTGCGGGTGCCGGCGTATTCGCCGTGGGCGGTGGCGGAGCATGCGGTCGCTCTTATGATGGCACTGAATCGCAGGGTTTGCCGGGCTAATTCGAGAGTTCGGGAGGGTAATTTTTCGCTTAACGGGCTGCTGGGGTTCGAACTTTACGGGCGAAGTGTCGGGGTGGTCGGGACTGGCCGGATCGGAAGCATAGTTGTGAAGATATTGAACGGTTTCGGGTGCGATCTGCTCGCGTGCGATCCGCAGAGAGACGCCGGGTGCGAGGCGCTTGGGGCGCGGTATGTTTCGTTCGATGAGCTGGTATCCGGATCGGATATCATCACACTGCACTGCCCGCTGATGCCTCAGACGCGGCATATGATAAACAGGGCGGTAGTAGATAAAACCAAGACGGGCGTTATGCTGATTAATACCAGCAGGGGGGCGCTTGTCGATACGCGGGCGGTTATCGATGCGCTTAAGACGGCAAAGATCGGTTATTTAGGGCTGGATGTCTATGAGGAAGAGGCGGATATTTTCTTTAAGGACCTGTCGGATGAGATAATTCAGGATGATGTGCTGGCGAGGCTGCTGACTTTTCCGAATGTGATAATTACCAGTCATCAGGGATTTTTTACCGACAGGGCGCTGGAAGAGATCGCGAGGACGACGCTCGCGAATATCACGGATTTTGCGCAGGGCAGAGCTTGTAAGAACCAGATCACGACGGAGATAATTACGAAATAAGTTTAAATCGTATTGTGTATATCGTATGTCGTATATCGTATATCGTCGTGCGTATGTCGTATTGCGTATATTAGCGTACAGCGTGGAGCGGGTAGCGTATAGAAAAAGTGGATTCCCGCCTCCGCGGGAATGACAGTAAGAAGCAGAATGATGAATCGGGTTTTGTTAGGGTTGTTAATATATTAAATCAGTCAGTTTGAGTAAATAATTATGGCAGTTGGGTTCGATGGTTCTGTGGCGAGGGCGAAGAAGGCGGCGATAG
>CAYNKU010000319.1:0-2844 GCA_964397865.1 uncultured Pirellulales bacterium
GACATTCAGACCCCCGATTGACATTTAACACTTATGCCAGAACCTTTGACGAAGCCGAACAAAAGGCTATTAGTTTCTTGCCGAACTGCGGGAGTTTTGTCTTGTCCACCAGCTTGGACAAAATGTGCAGAAAACAAGAGGTTTGCATAGACAACCGTAGACACAAAAACAGCCAAGACACGCTTAAAACCGCATTATTGGCCGATAACAAAATAGCCCCAAGGGGATTCGAACCCCTGTTGCCGGGTTGAAAACCCGGTGTCCTGGACCTGCCTAGACGATGGGGCCAACCTGAAAATTATTCCATGCTGATCGCTTCGACCGGGCACGCGTCAACACATACCCCGCAGTCTACGCAAAGCTCGGCGTTGATTACAGCTTTGCCGTCGGCCATTTTGATTGCTTCACTGGGACACTCGTCCACACAGCTTTCGCAGCCCGTGCATTTTTCAGAATCTACTATTGCCGGCATCGAAAAAACCCTTTCCAAATAAAAAACAAAACTTTATCAGTAGAAGACGAGATGTTACAGAATTATGTTCATATTACAACATAAATTTTTACGAAATTTCAATGGAAATGGAAAACTTTAGATAGATTTTTTCCGCCGGGAATAGTCTTATTTCTTCGATTAAGGGCCTTGCTTCTCCCCGGCGGTGCCGCCGAGAGCTATCGCCATCGCACGCACGAATTCGTGAGGGTCCTGCTGGGCCTTGGAGTCCAGCACCTTGCCGAAGCCGCCGTCCTGGCTTTGCGCGAGCACGTAAACCACCATCATACGAACAGGCCAATGGTCGTCATATAGATTGGCGGCAACGGCATTTGTAAGCTCATAATCCAGCTCCAGCGAAACCATCGCATCCATCGTATGGATCTTCACGACCCAGTCATCGTCGGTTAGATTGCTCTCGAGTGCCGATTTCAAAATTTCCGGCATCCAATCGGCGTACATTAACCTGTAAAGCGGATCATCGAGATCAGCCATCTGCTGCTGTTCTTTCAAAAGTCCCGCGAACAGCCGGGCGGCTCTTATTTTCTGGCCCTGCTGCCCCTTCGAAAGCGAGCTCAACTGGTTTTGCAGGTATTTGCCGCTCAGTTCCACACGGCTGCGTGTGATCTTCAAACTCACCGACTCCAAAGATGAAAGCCTGTTAGCTATACCCCCCTCCTGCGTTGTCACCGGATCGAGGTATACCGTATATTCGATTTCCAGCGTTCCCTGAGGGCTGCTCTGCAGCATCTGCCGCAATTCGGTATTAATCAGTTCGACCGGCACGGATATACTGCGATCCGGCTCAATAGGTCCGGACGGGGCGATTTTCTTAGATACGATGTTCGGTATCTGCCTGGTCAGATCACCGGTAATATTGGCGTCGATCCTGATATAGCCGGTGAAAAGCCCCTCGTCACTGATTATCAGAGGTTCGGTCGAGTTGTTTCTTATTGTCAATGTGCCGTCGAAATCGCTGTCGTAAAAGAATTTACTGCCGCGGGCGCTAAGCCCGACCTCCATAATCTCATCCGGCGACGTAAAAGAGGGTACTAAGCGACCACCAAAGCTGTTTTGAAGAGCGGTTAAAAGTATATCCGGATCAACCGCGGGTACATAGCTGCCTTGCTCCCGCACGAGCAGTTGCATTGCCTTTTCGGCTACGAGCGAACCGGGGTCTTTATCGATCACGGCCTTCAAGGTCGCGATAGCGGTATCTTTCTGCTGCTCGGCCAACTGGATTTGAGCACTCGCAAGCAGTGAAATTTGACTCTCCTCGGAGGCTTCTATAATCGTTTTTGCCAGTTCGGTCTGGTCGTTCATTACCAGCGCATAAGCAAGGATCGCTCCCGTCGAATCGGGCTGTTTGCTGTAAACCTTGTTAGCCCAGTCAATTGCCTTATCCGCATCGGGCCGGACAAAACAGTAAAACCACGCCAACTGCTCGGTTATTGCCAGGTTTTGCTCCTGCGAAGAGTCGCTGCCGACAAGCAGTTGCTTGGCCCTTTCTACAGCGGCCCGCAGAATCTCTTGCGCCTGGTTGGGATCACCCGCTTTTTCCGTGGCCTTGCCTGCCAGGGCTTCGAGCGGCAAATCAAAACGCCCGCTTTCCCGCACGGTACTTGCGATCTGCAGGCATTTATGCTGATCACGCTGCGTATTGTAGTTACTCAGGGCCCAGGGAAGATAGATCCACCCCGGCAGAGGTTCACCGGGATATAGATAGCTGTACAGATTAGCACAATATTCATACGCGCCCGCCGCGGTTGCGTAAAGCTGCAGACTCTCGCAGCTTTGGGCGAATGTCAGGGCCGTTTCCATATTGAAGGGGTTTTCCTGCAGTGAAAATCTGTAATGCTCCAGATATGTCGCCGGACCTATCTGCTCGGCAGCCAGTTCGACCAGCTTCTCGAACGCCAGTTTGTTGTATCTGTTATAGTTATATCCCTGCAGAAGATATGAGACCGCGGTCTGAAAATCCGCCTTTTCAGCCGTCAGAATCCCCAAAAGAGTGGTTAATTCCGAGTCCAGAATCTTACTTTTACCGCCCAGCGTTCGCAGCAATATCAGCAGCAGCCTCTCTCGTTCCTCGCGGGAATTTAACTGGTCGAGCATGTAACTGATTGCGGTTCGGATGACATCGAGGTCGGCTGATTCAGTTATATAATTGGCGAGGAGTTGATAAACCAGGTCGGACTGGTTGGTTTCTTCGTCCTGACACGCCAGTTCGATCATATCGTCCAGCACGTATCTAGCGGTTTTATCGAGAGTTAGAGTCGCTTTGAGAAATATCAGGGCCTGGTCTCTCTCAGGGGGGGCTATGTTGGGGTCGCTGGCGAGGAAACAGGCTCTTT
>CAYNKU010000320.1:0-1985 GCA_964397865.1 uncultured Pirellulales bacterium
CAGCGTACGCCCAGAGCGGGAGGATCGAGGTTCTGATCTGGGAGACGGACGAACTCGACATGCAAGCAGTGTTCCAAGCTGTCGCTGAATACGTGCGGGAGTACCTGGGCAGCGTTGAGGTGAACTCGGTCTCGTTTGATCAGTACTGGGATGAGCTCCGGGCGCGTCTGACGGGCGGCGATCCTCCGGATGTGTTCTGGGTGACGAGTGAGATGCTCCGCGAGCTAAAGGCGCTTGGTTTGGTCATCCCGTTGGATGATGCAGTTCGGCGGACTCCCGGCCTTTTGGTCTCTCGGCAGCATCAGTTCGGCGGCCTGCAATTTGGCATCCAGGTGGGATCGCTGGGAAGTTTCACCGACATCGCCTACGCGGTGCCGGCAGAGAAGGAGTACAACCTTGAGCCCGTGCTTCAGTTCATCGGGTACATCCAGCCACGGTGGTCGGCCATCTGCTGCTTCGAGCTCATCCAACCGAATCCCACGCTGAACACGGCCATCGCTGCTCATGGGAACATGGATTGGCACGTCGACACGGCCAACGAGTTCCTCTTCGGGACCGATATGGGGGGCTCGACCACCGCGACCAACCATTGCCCGAATTCGTGGATCCGTCGCCACATCCATCTCGGCCTGACGAACACCAACGACTTCTACTACGACAACGACTTGATCAGCTCCGGCGACGACACGGACGCGACAAGCGGGATCGATACCGCGATGCTGTTCTTCTACGCTGGCCACGGCTACCCGCCCAGCTCCTGGGACACCCTGGGCAACAGCGCCAACGTGTCCAACGTCAGCATCGGGGACGAGCCGGGTTGGGGGCTGCTCCGCTACTACTGGCAATGCTCATGTACTGTGTTTGCGCATGGGCCGAATTGCTGCGCCGGTGACACGTGCCACTCCTGGCATCCCTGTCCGGATACCGGGGAGGACTGGTGGTATCAGTGCCCGGGGCAGTTCACCGGAGCATCCGATTCCACTACCACCCCCAACGTGTACGAGCGGTGGGGTGTGGCGATCAATCCAAACCTCAGAATGGCGTGCGGCGCCTCGACGTGCGGGTACTGCCATGAGGGGCAGATGAACAGCATCTGGAACAACTACAACAATCTCGGCCAGGACGTGGCCGACTCGTTCATCAACGGTCTGGCGGTGGGCAACGTCGTACCGCTGTGCATCAGCATGGGCGGATGGAACATCAACACGAATCCACTGGTCACCGACGCATCGTTCACCAACCAACCCAACACGTCGGGCACATCGCATTACTATATCCAGTACCTGTCGGACTTCGCGTCGAATCAGCCCAGCATCGTGCTCCCCAGGATCCCGGAGCTTCTGCCGAAGCGTGTTCTGGTGCTGCCGATGCCGCTTCCCAGGCAGTGGCTCGACTACGAGTTCCGCATCGACAAGGAGTGGATGAACTCCCCGGACGAGATCGATGGCCGTGGTCCTCGCGTGCGCATCAACCAGCGGAGCGGAGCGATGTACGTCGCCGGCCCAGCGAAGCCGATCGGCGAGGCGCCGTCACTCTCTGAGGAGGCGTACGTCGATCTGGCGCGACGACACGCGAGCGAGCTCGGATGGAGTGAGGAACTCGTCAGCGAGCCAATGGGATCGAAGATGATGATCGCCGGGGTGGCGGTGGAGGAGGCGGAGAAGCAGAAACTTGTGCAGAAGAGCGTGACCGTGCACCTCAAGCGGCTCGTAAACGCCGACGGGATCCTCGTGCCCGTTCTTGGCGAGGGCGGGGGCATCGAGATTCAGATGAATAACGATGGGTCGCTGCTCAACGCGTCCAAGGTTTGGCGAGAGATCGTCGGCTTCGGGGCACGGGAGCCGGTCAAGACGTACGAACAGGCGCTGAGTGAGGCGCTGGAGGAGACGAAGCACGCGTGGGCGTATGGCGTGGCCGACTGGGCGTGGGGCTACGTGGAGGCCGCCGGGAATGAAGCCCAAGAGGATATGCGGCTCGTCTATCGC
>CAYNKU010000320.1:1995-2834 GCA_964397865.1 uncultured Pirellulales bacterium
GGCTGACGCCGATCGAGCAAGGACAGATACGCGACCTCGCGCCGATGATGGTCGAGGTCCCAGCGTAGCAGGAAACGGGGCCGGGCCGCAATCATTGGCGAGCAGCCCGGCCCCGCTAATAGAGCCGGATCGGCGTGGTCATCGATCAGATCCATGTAGGCCGGGATCTTCGCGACCGTGATGGTGGCCTTCGGCGTGGCGATGCAGCTGCCAGCCAGACGGCTCGAATGACACCTGGTGGGGGACGCGGTCTCAGTTTGAGGGTATGAGATGGTGTGTGTTCCCGGACCTCCAGCGGAGGTCAAAAGACAAGATGTGACCCCTTCCGCGTCCGATCTGGAGAGCGAGGCTCTCCGAGCCCTGCGGCAGCGACTCCCCTCCCATCTTGAAGCGCGGATGCTCGATTGGGAGCTGCTTGAGCGTTGCCGCTACGCTGGGGAAACGCTTCCCACACTCTACGGCGACAGGCTCGACGCCTACTTCGGCTTCGGATACGGTGCTGCACGGGGAGGATGTCGTCAGTGGGGCCTACGCCGGATACGTCGCTGAGGGACGGGTCGAGGTGATCGTCGGCACCGCCGAGCCGTACCGCGGACAGGGGCTGGCATCGATTGCGGCAGCGCTTCTCGCGGAGGAGGCGCGTCGGCGCCGCCACAAGCTCACGTGGAGCTGCATCACCGAGAACGTGGGTTCGATGAAGGTCGCACGACGTCTCGCCTTTCGAACAGAGCGTCCGTACCGCACGGTCTGCATCTAGTCGGGACTTCGCCTCGCAAGGAGAATCGCGCTGGAGGGGCAGGTTTCGACGCACAGGCCGCAACCGAAGCATCGATCTTCGG
>CAYNKU010000321.1:0-2822 GCA_964397865.1 uncultured Pirellulales bacterium
CAGTCTACCAACTTTTGTGGTCAGCGCCCTTGTCACCGTGCTTGCAGCGCAACCAGCCTCTTGCGCCAATCTTGCACGGCTCCATTCAGGGTGCAATTGTGCAAGCCGTTGGACTTGCGCGGTTTTCGTTTCGGTTTCCGTGACTTGCGTCGGTGTTGCGTCGGCTTCCGTTTCTTGCATGGCCTTTTCAGCCCGCTTCCGCGCGCGTTCTGCTTTTGCGTCAGCCTTCCCTGTTGCAATCGCAGTGACCCGCTCCTGATGGTCAAGGCGCAAGCCGAGCAACACGAACGCGGCCAGGGACAGCACCGGGAATAATGCCTGTGAATAGACTGCAATCCCTGGCGCTATGTCCAGAACCATGGCCAGTAGCAGTGCGGTCGCGAGGTACACGGCGACCAGGACAACGGCTAACCACAGCGGCGCCAACGGGTCCGACTTGCGCTTCTTGCGATTGTAGGCATAGAGCGCCAACGCCGTTGACAGGATGGCGACGCCCAACAGCTCCAGGGTCACTCCTGCACAGATGGCAACCCAGCGCGGCCAGTGGAGGTGTAGCATGGTGCGATCATACACTAGCCACGCGGTAGGAATTGGCGTCAACCATGGCGAGACCTTGGAGACAATGGTGATAGCGACTGCCTCGTAGCCGTTGAAGTTCATTCTTGCCCCCCAATGTCCAGGGCAGCGGGGCGGATTCCCAGGAGATTCATTCCCTCCCCGCCTTCCATTGCTGGGCAATCTCAGCAACCAGCAGCACCAGGAACAAAGCACCGAACGTCACGGCGAACAGCTCCAGAACGAACACGGCGAAGTCAACGAGTACCATCAGGTCGGTCATTCGGTTGCCTCCAGGGCGGTGCGGGCCAGAATCGCTATGTCGCGCCCTTCATCCTCGACGTAGCTCCACTCACCCTCCAGCGTAGGAATAGCGCCGTCTATCCAGTCAGCCGCCTTGCCCAACGCCTCCCGCAGCCGCTCGATTTCGGCGTCCTTGCGCTGGTTCTCGGCCTTCAACACAGCAGCATAGGGGCCTCGCAATTCCCTGTCCACGAAGCGGAACATCTTGCGGTTTATCTTCGCCGTCTGCTTCCACAGTGCAGCCCAGCACCGCGCATCCTGCAACTCCTGACCTAGATTCTCGATGACCAGGCACATTTGATGTACCCGCTGCACCGCCCTCTCGTTATCGTCCATCTCTCCATCCCCTTTCGACCAGCGCCCGCCGCAACCACACGATTGCCTTCCCGTTCTCGATGTGCGCTGCGGTGACATCGAGCGCAATCCAGCCTAGCAACTGAGCCTCGTTCCGCTTGCTGCAATCCTTCTGATAACCCAAGCCGCGAACGTGGGCGCCACGGCTCCAGATTCCCCCTTGCACCTCGACGGCAACCTTGTATTCGGGATAAGCAAAATCGAAACGCCAGCGCCGGATAGGATGGAAACGGACCTCAGTTTCCGGTATCGGCAGTTCATCAGCCAGTATCAGCAAGTCAAGCATGTCCTCAAGGTGGCTCACGACTCACCCCCACGCCCCAGCACAGGACACCAACTAGGCGTCCTCACTGGCGGCGATGAGCAGATCCACCACAACATGGGTATTTGATTGCCCTCCGCGTCGATTGCTCTGCCGATGCCTTCGCTGGCGCAATGGTAGCCGCCCCACGTTCGCAGAAAAGAGCAGTCGGTGCATCGCCGTTCTGTAATTGTAACCTCGATTGGTCCTTCCATCATTCCCCTCCTGTCTCTTGAATCGCCAGCGTAAAATCCCGATACGCCCGCTTGCATTCACTCGCCGCCCATGCCGTTCTATTCCGTGCCGTCAGTATCAGTGCGCCGGGGTCGCAATTCGCCGGCACCATCTGGCTGATTTCGTCGGCGAGTTGGAGCAAACCGCGCTCGTGCTCCTGTAGCTGGCGTTGCATGGCGGCGAGGGTGGTCATGTCATCCCCTCGAATAGTGGCTGCATATTCCCATCTTCCGGGTCTATCTCAAATAGCGGCACCTCGTAGAGCAGTTCTTCGTCAACCGTTTCCATGTTCTTGACCATTTGCCGGAAGTAGGTTTCTTTGAGTTCAACGGCAACTCCGCGACGCCCTGCCCGAACCGCAGAATATACCTCAGAACCAACGCCAGCGAACATGGTAAGCACCGTGTCGCCTGGGTTTGACCACAGGACCAGCGCCCGATCAATCACGTCCAGTTGCAGCGGGTGGACGTGCTTCTCATCCTCGTGGTCGCGTGCGTCCTGGTAGGGCAGCACCCGGTCAATCCGCACATCATCCCAAAAGGCCGATGCGTATTGTCTCCATATCCAGTGAGAATAGCGGTTCTCGATTTGGTTGCCCGTCCAGCCCCGGTATTTTAGCAACTCCTGAGGGATGGACCTTGACCCGGCATATTCCGTAAGGCCGCGCGGATGCTCTATCGGTTCCGGGTTCTCGCCCTTGCGCCTGAATATTAGCAGATAGTCGGCACTGGCTACGCCGCATCTGGAGGAGTCATCCACGACCGTTTTGTGAGCCAGCTTTTTCGCCATCGTGCGGTTGCGCACCGCGAGCGGTTCTTTCCAGACGTGGTAGCGGGCGACGTACATAAACCCGCACTTTTCATGTAGTCGGATGATGTCGCCGGGGAAGTCAATCAGGCAGTCAGCAGATGTCCCGGTATTGCCCGCCGGAACATCCATGCAATGCACCGCCGTAGTCCTACCAGGCATTGTCAGGCGAAACATCTCCTTGACCACGTATTCATAATGGGCAAAGAACTCATCGTAATCACGACTGTTCGACAGGTCACGCGGTGACGAGGTGTAATGGTACAGC
>CAYNKU010000322.1:0-2808 GCA_964397865.1 uncultured Pirellulales bacterium
CGCGAGCAGCTAAAGTCACCGCGGATCGTGCCGGGTTCGGCCTCGTAGCCGAAAGTCGCCCCCATCATCTTGCGGGCCATCGCGATAATGCCC
Organism: uncultured Pirellulales bacterium; assembly: GCA_964397865.1. GTDB lineage: Bacteria > Planctomycetota > Phycisphaerae > Sedimentisphaerales > Anaerobacaceae > CAYNKU01. The sequence goes on from CAYNKU010000322.1 coordinate 94, forward strand.
TCTGCCTGCCAGACCATAACAATCGCCGGCGCAGAGGAAAGATACTTCACAACGCCCTCGAAGAATGCTTTGCCCTTGTGCACCGCGTAGTGCCGCCGGGCCAGGTCTTCCGGGATCTGCATGAATTTGGCGGCGACGAGCTTGAAGCCTTTTTTCTCGAAACGAGAAATTATCTCGCCTGCGAAATGTCTCTGGACGGCGTCGGGTTTGATGATAATAAGAGTGCGCTCTGTCATTTCAATATCCCGGCCTCGGCCCCCTTCAGCCGCAATCCTCGAAAAAACAAAAAATCATCCAGCCGCAAATCGCAAGCCGCCTTAAGCTCCCTTGAGGACGATATAAATCTCGACCCGCCTGTTCTGGGGATTGCCTTTTTTGCCGGGTTTGTTAGATTCGATGGGCCTGTATTCGCCGAACCCGCGGACGCTCATTCGCCCGGATTCGATATTATTGCCGGCCATCAGGTTCAATACCGATATCGCCCTATGAGCTGAAAGATGCCAGTTTGTCGGGTGCTGTGCGCGCGTTTCGGCCCTGGCGATACGTATATCGTCGGTATGACCCGCAACTATGATATCGAAGTTCTTGCCCTGCTCGGTATTTAGTATTCCGCAAAGAGCCTTAACCGACTCGACGGCCGAATCAGCGACCTTGTCACTGCCCGGCTCGAAGAGCAGATCGCTTTTGAATTTTACCACTCCGCGATCCGAATCGTAGGTTATCATCTCCTGGCCTTTGGCAAAATCCTCGAGCATCGTGCTGAGTTCCACCGGCAAAGCCGCCCCGCCGTAAAGCAACTGCTGCTGCATCGCAGCTATAAGGGCCTTTTTCTTGGCCAGGTCTTCCTCGAGCGCCGCGATCTTCTGATTCAATGCCTCTGTCTCGACCCCGCCGAGCTTTTTGGCATCGGCAAGGGCATTACGAAGCCTTTCCAGCTCCAAAGCGGTGGTTTGAACCTCGCTCTCGAGCTCGGCTATACGTTTGCGCTGCGTGCTGTTTTGGATCTGCAGGTTCTTATAGTCCTGCTCCGACACACAGCCGTTTAACAATACAAAACCAACAAACAAAACTAACAGCACCGAAAGCTTTACGGTTCGCATCAGTAAATCCTTTCTTTGAGACATGAAACAGACAATTTATCTATCTTCCTATTTAAACCCGCAGGCTGTTTGCCTGTAAGGAGCCGTCAATACCTGCAAATCCTCTTGCTGTCTGACCTCAACCCGCAACGGAGAATAAAACCGATTTCAATGTGTCCGTCAAGAACAAATTTGCAAAATATATGCCGATGTCTTTGGGCGCTGCCGATGCGGCGGCGGCGCGAAAAAAATATGACTTATATGGCCGGCGAAAAGACACTGTCTGCGGACAGGTTCGACCGCGAGTTCTGCGAGAAATGAGTATAGACACCCTACCTAAAGGGAAAATACGCGGAATTGTCAGAAAAAGAAGCTCTTAGTCTTTATTTTTTCTTCTTCTTTTTCTTTTCCTTCTTTACTTTCGGTGGTTTCGGCTTTTTCTCTTTTTTGGCCTTTGGTTTCTTGGCTGCCTTTGCGCCGCCGGGTTTTAAGACCAGAGGTGCAGCTATTACCACAAGTGATACCGCCGCCAGGCCGCCCATAACGTACCACACTATCGACTGAATCGGCTTGAGAGCACCCGGCATCAGCCCGTTCATACCCGCGATCGCCACTATGGCCGTGTAAATCACCGCCAAAAGAGGTATGAACAACACTATACCGAAAGCATTACTGACGGCATCGGGCTTGGGCTCGGCATAACTCGAAATCATCGGAGCCGCCATCTCGGAAGGCTGGGCTTCGATCCCTACGGCGGTTAGCATCTGTTCGGTGTCGACCGGCTCATCCAGCGCCGCGACAGCCTCGTCGCTTTCTTTCTGGCCTTCCTCACCGGGTGTATAAATCTCGTCGAGAATACCGCCCAGCGAAGTATCGTCAGCCTGCAGCGACAAATCCAAAAGCCCCGAACCGGTACCGAAGCTGTCAAGGTTCACATCGCCCTCGATCTCTTCGAGGGACGCCTCACCCGAACCGATCTCGGTCTTGGTCTCTCCCTTGGTATCGTCGGAGAGCAGATACTCACTATCGGTTTCACCGAGTACATTGATCCCCGAATCGGTAATAGCGGTATCGGCCTCGGTATCGGCATTATCCAGAACGCCCAGACCTTCTTCGGATATCTTGCTGCCGGTTTCGGCTTCATCGAGAACACTGATACCTTCGTCAGGTATCGCGCTGCCGGTACCCGAGTCTTCATCGAGAACGCTGATATCCTCGTCGATTATCGCGCTGCCGGTATCGGCTCCCCCTTCATCGAGCGCACTTATCCCCTCGTCGGCAATCGTAGTATCGGCGTTGGTAAACTCATCTTCTATCGATAATTCCGTTGCCGTCGTATCGCCGCCCGGGATGATCTCATCCTCATCGGCCTCGGGCTCGGCAGCCTCGGCAGCCTCCTTGGCGGCCATAACCGCCGAATCCGAAAGCAACGCCTGAACCTCATCGACCTTGAACAGCAAATTATCGCCGTCCCGGAACTCTCGAAGCCTGCCCTCGCGAACGAGTTCTTTGATCTTGTCCTCTGTGATACTTAGTTTCTCGGCCACTTCCTGCAATGAATAAAACATACCTGCCATAATAATCTATTCTCCTGCAAGTTAATTTCCTGCTCTTTTTGCGAAAATAATTTCTCTAA
>CAYNKU010000323.1:0-2804 GCA_964397865.1 uncultured Pirellulales bacterium
TCGGGCGGGTGAGACGCCAGCTTCTGCCGCAGGATCTCCTGCACGAGGATCGAGATCGACTGGTTGAGGATGCTGTACAGCCCGGGCAACGGCCGCTCCGGTCGCTCGCGAAAGAGCGATTCGAGAAGCTCGGTCAGGCTGTTGGGGATCCATGTTTGGTGGGTGAGCCCCTCTCGGAGCTGGTCGCCGATTCGGTCCCAGACGTTCCGTCCTCGCTGCGTCGTCGGGACCGGCCTTGGCGTGATGTCGACGGCGACGACGAAATCGGCGCCGAGGTCACGGCATGTCCGAACCGGGATCGGATCGACCAGTCCCCCGTCGATCAACAGGCGGTCATCACGTCGGACCGGATGGAAGATTCCGGGAATCGCGGTCGAAGCGCGGACAGCGTCGACGAGCGGGCCTTCCCGCAGGACGACCGTCTCGCCCGTGTCGATGTCGCAGGCGACGGCGGCGTATGGTATCGGGAGATCCTCGATCCGCGCATCTCCTAGAACGTCAGCGAGGATCTTACGCAGCTCGCTCCCCGAGCTGAGTCCGGCCCGCGGGAACGTCGGCAGGAAGCTGCGGAAGAGTCGGTGTGCGTCGGTGACGAGCCACTCGCGCTCGACCTGCTCGACCGGAAGACCAGCCGCGTACGCTGCCCCGACCAGCGCTCCGATGCTTGAACCGGAGACGACGGAGATTGGGATGCCCTCGCGATCGAGGACGTTTAGCACGCCGGTGTGCGCGGCGCCCCGCGCTCCGCCGGAGCCGAGGGCGAGGCCAATCTTGGGGCCGTTGTTCCGAGAACGAGTACGCATGGGGTGATCGTATCGTATCGGCGCGGGCGGTGTAATTGTCCCGACTGGCTTGGGTGATCAGCCCGCCGTATCGCAGAACCATTTAGGCATCGGCTAGTCCTCGATCCGCTGAATTCGGAAGGTGACCGGCCTCAGTCCGTCACTGCAGCAGGTGAACTCGGTGCCCGGTGTCGGATTTGCCCCCATCATTGTTAGGGCGACCGTCCTGTGGATGTCCGTCCACGCCCAATCGCAGAAGCCTTCGGGCTTCGACCCGAACGGCGAGGTTACCTCGAATGTCTGTCCCTCTTCGAAGACCGGGCAGATCTCGGCCTCGGCGCTCAGCTTTGGGAGGTACTCGTCGATGACGTCCTTGTGGAACGCCTTCTTAATCACGGTGATTCGCGCCTTCGTCATGGTCCCTCCTTGAGGACGCAGTGTACCGGTTGGGGGCGGGGGATTCCGCACTGGATTCGCTGCGGATACTTTCCGCCTTTCGCGTTGAGATTCCGAAACTAGCAGTGAGGCTCATGAGTAGATACCGCTGGGATGTTCGCAGCAACAACCGAGGAAGGGGCAGAAAGATGAAGACATCGCAATCGCGCAAGACGTTAAGGACGTTTGCGTGCGGCACGATCCTCTTCGTGGCGATCTTCTCTGGTTCTGACACGGCCTTTGCGAATCCTGGCCTCGTTCCGGGATGGGACGGCGAGACCGCCTACGTCGACTTCTCCGATTTGCCCGGCGGGAACCCGATTCGACACGGATTCGATACGTGGCAGGCCCAAGGTTGGAGCGACGGGGCACGGTGCATGCAACTTGCTCGCGCGGGGGCGTACCTGGAGGTTACGCTAGAGATCCCGGAATACGTTTCAACCGCCGGGCTGACGATTGCGCACCGCTCTGCCTACGCACCCGGCTGTGCGAACAACGGGTTTGCCCCGGTCACTCTCACGATCAACGGGACGACGTTCACTCAACACCACGCCCCACCAGCTGTCGACCCCTGGTCGACAGGCTTCACAACAGACCGTTGGGACCTGACGCGTTGGCTCTCTCCTGGACGCAACCGAATTCGCATCACGGCCGAGAATCTGTGCAGTGTGTACGAGATCAGCCGGCTCGAACTCGCGATAACAGCTGACAGAACTCGCTTGATCCAGGACTATCAGATGACCCACAACATTGATGACCTCCGGCCGACTGACAACGTAACGGCCTTTTCCCCTGACGATCGATGGGCGGTCTGCTGGACGAAGGTCACTTCTGAGGCAATTGGACGCCGCATTGAGTTTCGCTTCTACGATCCGTTGGGTGGCCTGTACTTCAAGACGGATCGCACAGCCGATCGCTACAACTGGGGATACATCAGAGTCCGGGACTGGTGGGCTGCAACCCTGCATGGCCCATGGCGGGCGGACGTCTACATCGCTGGTGAGTTTCAGATGAGTGTGTCGTTCACGATTGGGTCTACAGGGAACCCAGCAAGGGCTCCTCGGGTGACGCTCATCGAATTCCCCAATACCATCCGCGCGGATGGGGCGAGGAACCGAGGATACGTTTCGTTCTACGATCCCAACGCTGACATTGCCTCCGTGAGATTCGACGTAGTGGATGCAGCGAGATTCAGCCCTTTCAGCTTCGAACCCGACGTGGAAGGGAAGACCAAGGGCTCCTTCAGCTTCCGTATCTGGGCAACCATGAAGCAGACCGTGACTCTGAAGGTCACGCTGATCGATTGTTTCGGGAACAAGAGCGAACCGTGCTACTTCAGCTTTAACGCTATATAAGGAGGGAGCCCATGAAGAGAAACAAGAACGCCATTCGCCGAACGGCCCTGTTGTACATATTGGCAGCGATGATGGCCGGTAGCGTTGTCCTGCTAGGGAATACGAGCCAAGATGTGCCGGAATCGCAGGTTGGTCCGGAAGCGATCGCAGTCTATGCCGCCGTCCAGTCGGAGCTGGTCGATGGGAATACGACGTTTGCGTTGGATCTCTATCGTGCCTTATCCCAGGAGGA
>CAYNKU010000324.1:0-2800 GCA_964397865.1 uncultured Pirellulales bacterium
TCATTTTTGAGATTTTTTTAAGTATTTGCTATTACAGATCTTATGGACTCGCCATTTTTGCGATTTTACACGCTATTGGGCCTTTTGGTTGTAGTGTGGTTGTATAGATTTTCTTTTTTTTACAGCTCTATAGTGTCCGAACCAAAGAAGTTCTACGCATATGTATGGGCGGATACTAACTAACCATAATTTTATCAGCTGGTACAAAAGGACTGTGCTGAAGCCGACAATCACTACACAAACGAAATTTTCCACATTTTTCCCGCCAACATTTAATATCATTAGTCCGAGAGAGTACGATTCGCTGGAGATGGTCAGCCCTGCTTGAACCTTTCAGTAATACAAGGTCACCCGCTTTGAGATAATGATTTAGGAAAGAGTTGAGTTGGTACAGTGTTTTAAACGCCATTATACGTCCATCTTCGATATGTGGTCGTGCTTTGAGGGCTGAACGTGCATGATCACCAACAAAAAATATATTATCAACTATATTCAAAGCTTGTCGAATAACGACCCGATTTCTATGATAAAAGCTTTTGGGAGTGTCTGATATTGACCCTACCACGATAATTTTTCTTTCTGCCTTTGCTTTTTTCATGAAATCCAGTGAGGCAGGTACGGTCCACAGTGGTGCTTTCCAATCATCACGAATGAAAGTAATACCATCAGGGGTTTCATGTAAGCTCATTCGGCCAGAAACTGGACAGAAAGCCCCAATTGTTTGAATCGCAGATTCTATGGAAACGCCTGCAGCAATCCCTGTCGTTATTGCCGCCAATACAGCATCAGCCCAGTGTTCTCCTAACAACTGAGTTTGAACATGAAAACATTTTTCCATATAATAAATGTCAAGTGATAGTAATTTTGGCCAGGAGCAAGACACGTTTACTCCACGTACCATCGCATCGGCTGATAATCCATAAGTCATAATTTGAGCTCTTGTCCGCTCCCGCATAGCGTATACATAAGGATCATCGGCATTCAACACCGCCACTCCATCAGCTGGGAGTGCTTCCACGAGTTTCCCTTTCTCTGCAGCTGTCCTTTCTAATTTACGATAATTACCGTAATGATCCTGACCAATGCGCACAACTACACCGATTTGAGGCTGGAATAATTTTGCTGATCTTTCCATGATCCCCGGACTGGGAGCACTAACTTCACTAACACAGAAGCGATCCCACGGGGAGACAGTCAAGATTGTTTTGGTGACATAAGGGGTAGTGTTTATGATTTGATTGCTCTTTCGAACTCGACCTTCCCTTGCTAAGATCGCAGCAATAATCTCTTTGGTTGTAGTTTTGCCACAACTTCCCGTAACACCTATAAAGCATACTTTTCCAATCATTTTAAGAACAAATCTGTATCTCTTTGCAAGCTCAAACTTCAGACGGAGTTTCATAGGCTTCAAGAAATAATTTTTCAGACTAAGTTCTACTGGTTTAAAAAAACGATTTAAAAACTTCAATTTCATTAAATAAAACCCTTTCAAAATTATCGAACTTGCTTTTGCATAAGTTCCTCATAGACCTGCTGTGTTCTGGCGGCCATAACTGTGTGTGAGAAATTGCTCTCTGCCCATTTTCTTGCCTCTAGGCCAAGCTGTATACGAAACTCTGAAGAATCTATTAGTCGAGTTATAGCTTGGACTATCTCGGAATTTTGACTTGATTCCACGAGGATTCCGGTTTTCCCATCCTGGATGTGCACCGAGCTTTTTCTTGTGCTGAATCCTGCTGAAATAACTGCTTTGCCACAAGCCATTGCTTCGAACATTACAGAGCCGCCGGAAAGACTGACAAGTATGTCCAGAGATAATAATATCTCTGGCATGTCGTCACGTTTACCAGTAAAGATCACTTGCTGTTTCAAACCATTTTTGGTAATAAATTTACTTATCTGCTCGAAGTAACGTTCAGAGCGGATTTCTCCAATAAGAAAGATAGTCACACTTTTTGTCGAATCATGTATTAATTGCTCGGCACCTTTAAGAAAATCCAATTGTTTCTTAGAAGGATGGATCCGGCCAACAATACCAATAAGAATCTCTCCATGAGGTGAAAAATCTCGTCTCAAAATATTGAAGTCAAGACTTTTTGGCCTGAAGAGTTCCAAGTCAACCCCATCATCGATCTGTACTATCTTTTCATGGCAAATTCTGGCTTTAAGTAAATCCTGTTTTATCCGTGAGGAAATGGCAATAATCGACTTAGCTTTGCTGCATTGGTGTTTGTGGACATCGTCCGGGAGAATCGGTGTGCGAACATGCAAAATCGATGGAACCTCTAATCTCATCGATACCCAGGTCAAATAGCCGTTCAACCACAGGTCAGAGTTATGAATCAATGCGACTTTATTTTGCCTTGCGAATCTGGTAAGACGTTCTGCATCAATGTAACGATACAATGCAGATGGGAACTTTCTCCATGGGCGCAGAGGAAGAACGTAGGCCTTAAAACCCATATCCTGCAATTTAGTAACAAATTGGCCGTCTTTTGGGCACACTATAATTGGATCATAGATTTTTTTGTCTATATTGGTAATAAGGTAATACAGTTGTCTCTGACTACCATTAATAGAACCGCCATGAGAAAGGTAAAGAATTCGTTTCATTGCAGAGTTCACATATTAATATTATTTTAGTTTAAAGTTGTATTTATTATAAGTGATCATCGCCGAAAATTCACATGATTTTCTATAGCTAACGCTACCACTTTGGAAACACAGCAAAAATAAGTTCTTGACATCCCCAAAACCAATGAAGCATACTTTAGCAGTTAATAATGGTTTATGGTTATTA
>CAYNKU010000325.1:0-2796 GCA_964397865.1 uncultured Pirellulales bacterium
CCGAAGGTTACAGAACTCTTGATGAAGGTCAAAAGGTCGAGTATGAAACCGGCCAAGGCCGAAAGGGACCTGAGGCCACAGCGGTAAAACCTTGCTAAAACTAAGGTTAGATTAGTTTGCTCAAAACAGAAAGCCCCGCATTTTGCGGGGCTTTTTTCGTAAGCCAGGGGATTTCATAGCGTAGAGCGTAGAGCGGATAGTAGCGTAGAGCGTGGAGCGTATAGCGGGTAGCGTGATTCGTATATCGTATTTCGTATGTGGTATTTCGTTAGAGGAATCGCTTTGCGAAGTTATTTTTAATAGATTTCTCGACTGCGCACCTAAGGTATCGTCGACATCTATGCTATCTTTGACCTTTGCGGGGATGACAAAAAAGAAAAACTGTCCCAGGCACGGGTCTTGGGGCTAATCTTAAATTTTTGTGACCTTTTTAATTATACAGGTTGTTTATTTTCTCATTCTAATTGCGAAGCCGCCGAGGCTGAGCAGTAAAAGCGTAGCCGGTTCGGGGATATTTCTCAATTTTGGTCCTCGCTTCGCTCGGATGCAAAGTGTAAAAGAACAAAGAGCAAAGGGTAACGAAAAATCCAGGCAAAACAGAACTCAACGACAGACACGAAAGCCTAGGCTGCAGTGCGTGCCGTCCGGGTGGCGGTAGTTCCCGTACGAGACAGTACAGCTGGTGTCGTGGTCGCCCCAACTGCCGCCGCGGACAACGCGATGGCTGCCCATGTAAATCAACCAAGTCCACTCCCACACATTGCCTGCCATGTCATTTATCCCATAGCCGTAGGCAGGGTAATGGCCCACAGGAGACGTATAGGGAAAACTGGACAGGCCGAGGGGGTTGGTGTCGTCATAATTTGCTTTACTATGATCTATACTTGTCCCACAACCATAGGTATAGCTGCCGTCATAGTCTGCCACTGCCTGCCACTCCCATTCTGTCGGCAGTCGCCAGCCATAATAGCTGGCAAAGGCCATCGCCCCGTACCAGCTTACCTCAACTACAGGGTGATTGCTCATATCGTAGCCGTCGCGGGTCCGAACACTAAAGGTGCCGCCGCTGTAAGTAATCTGACTATCTGAATCTGCTGCATAGGTCTCAAAATACACCTGATCTACGAAATCCGTTCCAGCGTTAGACCCGTTGGAACCATAGACGATGTTTCCGCTTACATAGATATCACCGGAAGCAAGTGCGGCGTTGAGGAACTGACAATACTGGGCGTTTGTCGTTTCGTATTTGCTCATGTACCCTTCATAGCCCGAAACAGCCCATTCATCGATATACACCCAAACCATTCCGGCAGGGGCAATAGTACGATGCATGAGTTTGAACTTGGCGCCGTTGTGTGGAAAAAGACGACGTACCGTCGATGACTGTAAAACCCAGCTCCAATCTTTTCCGGTAGCGGTCTCCAATCCTTCATCAAGATCGCATGTCCAGGTGCCTCGTATGATCAGCCGGGTGCCGTGAGAATAGACCGAGCCGTCCGCATTGTAGGTAACCCACCTGAGAACCATATCGTAAGATCCAGCCGGCTCGTAATTTTCCACCATGAATTTGCCAAACCTGCCTTCATCGGTCTTATAGACAAAATATGTTCCCGGCATGAACTCATTGCCGTCCGAGGCATCGATGTTTGATGTGCTCATCTCAGATTCCATGGCGGCGATATGTTCCCTCCTCAAATTGGAATACGGCATAACCCCTTCCTGCAACCACATATTCGCTACCAGGGCAAAATCCTCAAAATCGACAAAACAGTCACCGGTAAGGTCAGCCGATGGACAATCCGCGATACTGGAGCCGCTTGAAAAAACAAACACCAAAAATATCACCACAAGAATTGCTTTTCTCATCTTCTCTCCTCTAAAAAAGCTATTTCCTTTTTCTCAAAACCAAACCGCCGAGGCTGAGAAGTAAAATTGTGGCTGGTTCGGGAACGAGAACAATAGATGCATCGTCGTAGATGTTGAATGAACCGTCTAAAATGTCCCCATTGGCAAGTGTACCTGTTAACGTACCCTTACCATAGGGGTAGTTACTGGCATAATACTGACCGTAATCAACTGTGATACCGTCTATAGCAAAGTTACTACCCGAGATGGTTATTTGACCGTCATCATAAACCGAGAGGCTTGCATCAATTGTACCTCCAGTGATGAGCAGTTGGCTGTTACGATGAACAGAAAGCCAAGCACCGCTAAATGTACCAATCGAACCACCGGAAATATTCACCAAGCTATTTTCGTTACAGGACATAGAACGTTGAACAACACCGCTGGACATAGTTAATAGGCTACTTCTGGCAGTTACCACTCCACTGACTAAACCACCAGAAATGGTGGCGTGACTATTATCCCATGTTTCTAAGCGGGCACCAATCTCACCGCCGGAAATGTTAATCATGCTGTCATTGTAAGCTTTCAAAAACTCAATACGACCGCCAGAAATAATATCTACCTGAGTTCCTGCTTGTGGTGTTTCCCAATCGACACGAATAGAATCGGTTGAAGACCAGTTAATGATATGCTTGCCGCCGTCATTATAATCTGTATATGCATTTGCAATGTTACTGATTAATATTATTACAGAAATCGATATTATTACTTTTTTCATCACTCTCTCCTCTCAAAAAGATATAGAATCACCGCCTTTGGATTTGTACAGCCGGAAGATTTAGGAATTGCGTTCTCTCTCTCACCCTTCTCCGCCGTACAGTACTGAAAAACCAGAATAATTATACACTCTTTTGCCGGATAGTCAAGGAAAAATGAGGCTTATTATTG
>CAYNKU010000326.1:0-2794 GCA_964397865.1 uncultured Pirellulales bacterium
TCACGGGCCTGACAACAATCCGCAATCGGAGGATATACTCGCACGGACGCCGTATCTGACGCAGTTTCTGGCGGAGCCCTATTACGGGCCTTTGACGCAGGTGGCGCTTGCCTCGGGCGGCAGGATATTCAAGGCGTTCGGCAATGTCGCGTTTCATCAGCGGGAAGAAGAATACTTAAATACCCTGGCGGCGTTCAACGGCTATAACGGTACGCTGTTGTGGAAGCGGCCTTTGACCGAGGGGATTATGGTTCACCGCAACACGATGATCGCGACTCCGGAGGTGCTTTACGTCGGTGATGACAAATCCTGCAAGGTTATCGATGCGGCTACCGGCAAATTGAAGGACGAGATCGCCCCGCCGGAAAGTGTCGCGGGCGGGACGTTCTGGAAATGGATGGCGCTGGAGGACGGCGTACTTTACGCGGTCATCGGTGAGCAGGAACATAAAGACCAGGTGATGCGGTGGCGTCGGACGCGGCACGGCTGGCCGTGGTACGCGATCTCCGAGGGCTATAACATATCGGAAAATCCGTGGGGATACGGTCGGAACGTGCTGGCTATAGACCCGGCTACTAAAAAAGTCATATGGAGCTATAAGGAAGACGAAGCGATAGACAGCCGAGCTGTTTGTATGAAAAACGGCAGGATCTATCTTTTCAGATTCAAAGGGTTCCTGACATGCCTGGACGCCAAGACGGGTAAGGCCATCTGGCGGAAAACGCCCGCTAACGATCCGAAACTTTTCGAATTGCTTGGTGAGGATATGAACCGGCAGTTTTATGTCACGAACTGGCGGACAGTGGCTTATCTGAAGTGCAGTGATGAAACGCTTTATTTTGCCGGGCCTCAGATGAATAAACTGCTTGTGGTTTCGGCTAAAGACGGCAGGTTTTTGTGGCAGAATCCTTATGACAATTTTCAGCTTGTGCTGCGGGATGAGGGTTTGTACGCGTTCAGCGGGCCGTGGCCAAACAGGTCGAGCAGGCTCTTCGATCCGCTGACGGGCAAAGTTTTGGACAAATTCGATATAGGCAGGCGGGCGTGTACGCGTCCGACGGGTTCGGCGGATTCGGTTCTTTTCAGGGGATTGGGCGGCTCGACGCGTTTCGATATCGCCAGCGGCAAGGCTTACTGGATATCTCCGATGCGGCCGAATTGCCATGACGGGGTGACTATCGCTAACGGGCACTTGTACTGGTGGCCCTCTATCTGTGACTGCCTGCTTAATATATACGGCATAACATGCTGCGGCCCGGCGGGCGATTTCGATTTCAGCCAAAGGGCGACGGAAGCCGAGCGTCTTGAAAAAACAGCCGGGGACATGACCGAAATAGCGGAATTTTCGACGTCACCGGCGGACTGGCCTACTTTCCGGGCGGACAATCAGGGCAGCGTCACCTCGGAAGCGACTGTCCCGAAAGCGATAAGCGCCCTGGAATGGGAGTATAAGCTGCCTGGGTCAGTTAAGACGACGGCTCCTGTTGCGGCGGGCGGTCTTGTCTTCGTGGGCGGTTCGGACGGGATCGTGCGCGCCCTCGATGCGGCAACGGGGAAACTGCGCTGGAAGGCTTATACGGGCGGAGCGGTCAGATTTCCACCGACGATATGGAAAGGCCGGGCGTTCGTGGGTTCGGGCGACGGATGGGCATACTGCTTCGAGGCAGCGACGGGAAGACTCCTGGGGCGATTCAAAGCGGCACCTGTTGAGAGAAAGATACCGGTATATGGCGCACTTTCATCGACCTGGCCCGTCGCAAGCGGTGTACTGGTCGAGGATGGCGTAGCTTATTTCGCGGCGGGGATCGTCAATTACGACGGCACGCATGTATATGCGATCGATGTCGAGACCGGAAGGATAAAATGGCAGAACAATACCTCCGGCCATCTGCTCGCCGAGGCTCGAACGGGTGTGAGCGTTCAGGGGCCTATGGTTATCTGTGACGGTAAGCTCTGTATGGCGGGCGGGACGAGTGTGTCGCCGGCGGTTTATGACCTGGCGGACGGCAGGTGCCTTAATAACCCGAAAGCGCTGGAACTGACGAGTAGAGACTGGCAAAACCAAAAGCATATTCGCGGACAGGACCTTTATGTTTTCGAGAATATGGTAAATGTCAGCGGTCAGCCCTTGTATGGCAGCCCTGATTATCCGGTTTATGACAGTCCGAGCGGTTCGAAGATGCTGGTCGCGTCGGCGGGCGAAAAGGATATAGTTTGGGTGAATGACGGCTTCATCGATAACCAGAAGGTGATGTGCTATAAGCGGCCGAAGGAAAACAGGACCGAGCTTCTGGCGAGTCACTGGGGTAAATACGATATCCCGGGGCTTGAGAAATTGTGGCAGTATGACTGCCAGAAGACCGTGGCGATAGCGGTGTGCAAGAACGCGGTGGTGGTACTTAGAAAATCCGAGATAGCGGCGGTGGATATTGAAAAAGGTAGAAGCTCGTGGGAAAACCGCTTTGAAGGCGAAGCGATCCCGTGGGGTCTGGCGGTGGATCGCGACGGGCGGTCGATCGTGTGTTTGAAAGACGGTCGAATCCTTTGCTTCGGCAACAGCGGAGGCTACACAAACTGACCGATGGTCAGTTTGATCGTATATCGTATATCGTATGTCGTGAGTCGTGGCCGACTACGTCGGCGACTATTTTAACTTATAGAGTATCTCGTGAAGCGTAATGCGTATTGTGTTATCGGCTGATCGCGGGTTCGAGGATTTAGGGCATCTCTATCGCATACGGCGGTCAGAGTTCAATTCCTTTTTTGCAAAGGCGGGATGGTTCAGGAACGTAAA
>CAYNKU010000327.1:0-2792 GCA_964397865.1 uncultured Pirellulales bacterium
TGGTTACCGGTATCTCAATATGGGCGAAGGAGCGGGTGACAGCATTTATTATTGAAATAATTTGTTCTGATGTCATAATGTCGCTTTCATCATAGGTTATATCCAGGATGATATTGGTTTCTTTACCTTGCCAGCTTTGGGATACCTGCTCACTGAAACCCTGGGGAATAACAATATAGGCTTTTAAATCACCGAAGTTGAGGTCTTTCATAGCGGTAGCAGTGTCATCATAGGTAGAAACCTTTAGTGCCTCCACCTCAGCCAGTGCTTCATCAACAAAGGCTTGTGATACCGAAGTGTCATCCTCATCTATCACGCCAATAGAGGAACTTGAAATGGTATCGTAACTAAAGATAGCTCCGAAAAGCACCATAAACAACAGGGGGAAAGCCACAAGGAAACCCAGTGCCAGCGGGTCCCTATAGGTCTCCTTAAGGTTTCTTTTAGCTAATTCTAGGAACCTCATTCCCTTAATTCCTTCCCAGTTATGTGGAGAAAGACGTCATCCAGGGTTGGCCCTTTGATATAGGCAGAGCGGACCATTGCCCCGTATGAGTGCAGAAGGTCAACGATTTCCTTGAAGTCAAGCTTTTTATCACTAATTATCATAGTGCCATTAGTTACCTCTACCTCTGAATATTTGCTTCGCATTTCACTTATGACTTTCTGAGTAAGATTCCAGGCATAAATAATCATGGTATGCTTTCCCAACATTCTCGTTTTGAGTTCAGCGCTGGTGCCTAAGGCGACAAGCTTACCCTTATCCATGATGCCTATCCTGTCGGCAAGGAAATCTGCCTCGTCCATATAGTGGGTAGTGAGCAGGATAGTCTTCTCTCCCTTTAGCTGGGCAATATATTCCCATATCGCCCTCCTGGCTTGAGGGTCGAGACCAAGGGTAGGTTCATCTAGGAATAGAATCTCAGGGTTGTGAATCAGTGCCATCATTATGTTAAGTCTCCGCTTCATACCACCGGAGAACTTTCTCACCTGGTCTTTAGCCCTATCGCTAAGCCCCATTGTTTCCAGCAGCTGTTGTGACCTGATTTTTAGCTCCCTAGCGTTTATACCATGAATCCTGCCTATCAGATTGAGGTTTTCTTGAGAATTAAGGTGCTCGGAGGTAACCGTTTCCTGGGGTGAGACGCCAATGATTTCTTTAATCTTAAATGGCTGCTGGTTAATATCGTAGCCCATAACAGTAGCACTGCCGCCAGTTGGTTTGAGCAAGCAGCACAGCATATTGATGGTAGTGGTCTTTCCAGCACCATTAGGACCAAGAAGAGCGAACAATTCCCCCTTTTTGATATTAAGCTCAATACCATCTACTGCTACTAGGCTGTTGAATATCTTGGTAAGCTGGTAGGTCTGGATGGCGAAGGTGTCATCCTCTACTTTGGTTGGCTTTGTTCTGCCCGAAGTCAACTTTACTTCCTTCAGTTTTTAGAATACTCTACCGCTTTCTTTTCCACACCGTTCCCTGAGGGGTATCCTCAAGAGCTATGCCTAGCTCCTTCATAAGCCTGTCAACAGATTCTTCAGAAGGAACCAGCTTAAATGTTGCCGTTGTTCCTGTTTTAGTATCTTCCAAAGTAACCCCAAGCTCAACCAGCTTATTTCGTATTTCATCAGCCCGTTGCCAGTTCTTCTCTTTCCGGCATTTCACACGCTCTTCAATAAGACGATAGACACAAGCATTTACAGTACTAGGTATTACTGTAGCCTTTGCAGTCATCTTCAGCCCAATAGTAACCGAGGCTTGCACATGAATATGTCGCGGAAGTTTGAGCCCTAGCACTCCTCGTGCGAGTGATATGAGGGTGTCTTGCGCATTGTTAATAATAATGCCAGCATCACCGGCCTGGTTAATTTCCCTAGCTAAGTCGAAAAGGACAGCAAGCGCCTGTGGGGTATTGAAATCGTCATCCATGGCATCAATTAGTTTATGCCTATATGCCTCGGCATCAAGCGGTTCCCCTGTGCTGTTGGGTTCATACCTCGAAATGGCACGTTGTAGTCTCTCCACTCCACTCTCCGCTGCCTCCAGCGCCTCCTCAGAATAGGTCAGCGGACTGCGGTAGTGTGAGCCGAGGATAAAGATGCGAATGGCATCGGCACTGTACTTCTCCAGGGCTTCCTTTATCGTTATCAGGTTGCCCAGGGATTTGCTCATCTTCTCCTCACCCAACTGCAACAGCCCGTTATGCAGCCAGTATTTAACAAACGGCTTGGTGCCGGTAAAGTTCTCCGACTGGGCTATTTCATTTTCGTGATGAGGGAAAATAAGGTCTTGCCCGTCACCGTGGATGTCAAGGGTATCCCCCAGGTATTTCAAAGACATAGCACTGCACTCAATATGCCAGCCCGGTCTACCTTCTCCCCACGGACTTGGCCATGATGGCTCACCCGGCTTTGATGCCTTCCACAGAACAAAGTCCATAGGACTTTCCTTCTCTTCGCTGCCCACCGCACATTCCGTAGGCATCATAAATTCCAGACTGCGACGGGACAATTTCCCATAATCTGGGACATTCCTTACCCTGAAATAGACACTGCCCTGTGACTCATAGGCATAGCCTTTATTTACTAATCCCTGTACCACCTCAATAATTTTGGGTATCTCCTCAGTAGCCCTGGGATAAATATCAGCCCGGCCAATATTCAGGGCATCCATGTTCTCAAAAAAGCTATCAATGAACTTCTCTGCCAGCTCACGGGGGGGAATCCCAAGCTGATTAGCTCGGCCTATAATCTTATCGTCAATATCGGTAATATTCTGCACATACTTCACC
>CAYNKU010000328.1:0-2785 GCA_964397865.1 uncultured Pirellulales bacterium
TTTTGTGGTAGCCCTGATTTTGCGTGTGTATTTCTACACACAATACGATATACGCATCACTCGATGCGTCAACTAACTAAAAGAACAACTTAGCGCCTTTGCGCCTTGGCGGGAAAATTTTTATCTTTTTTCTCTGCGATCTCGGCGACCTCTGCGGCTAAAGATTCTTCTTCTCTTCTTCTGTCAACTCTTCATTCAGTGACCCCGACCGAAAGCCCTGCAAATCGACAGTAACAAATTTAAACCCAAGCTCCTTGAACTTTTCTACTATTCTCGCCCGAACACCTTCGGATGTCACTTTCTCGATATCCTCCTTTAAGACCTCTATCCGTGCGATAGTATCGTGATGCCGAACCCGAAACTCAACCAAACCCAGAGTCCGCAAAAAATCCTCCGCCCGATCGATCTGCTCTAATCTCTTTTCGGTTATTTCCAGTCCATAACTCACCCGCGACGCCAGACAAGGCGACGCCGGCATATCGGCCGTCTCCAGACCCATCTTCCTGCTCAAGGTTCGAATATCCGCTTTTGTCAGCCCCGCCTCAGCCAACGGCGAATGGGCACCGAAAACCTTCATCGCCCGATTACCAGGCCGAAAATCATCGAGATCATCGCAGTTCGTCCCGAACAAAACGTGCTCGAAACCATTTGTCTTCGCAACTTTCAAAAATTCCCCGCACAAAAGGCTCTTACAGTGAAAACATCGGTCAGCTTTATTGACGACAAACTTAGGGTCTTTAAGCAAATCAGCATCGATACTCAAAAGCCGCACCCCCAATTCCTTCGCGATCCTCTCCGCCCGCTCTGCTACACCCCTCGGCTCGATCACGCCGACGCTCATACAAGCAAGAACATTCTCCGCCCCCAGCGTATCGACCGCCGCCTTCAACAGAAACGTGCTATCAACCCCACCGGAATAAGCGATTAAAACCTTCCCATACCCCCGCAGCAACTCCTGCAGCGATTTGTATTTTTCTTCTAAAGTCATAAAAGCCGATGGAGGGATTTGAACCCTCAACCTCAGCTTTACGAAAGCTGTGCTCTACCGTTGAGCTACATCGGCAACGAACAAATATAATACCAACTTACCCCCATCCTGTAAACCCCCTGTCCTGAACCTGTCGAAGGACCTGCCCGCCGTAGCCTTGGCGAAGACGGGTCATTCCCCGAACTCATCGAGCCTGCCCTCCCAGAGATACTTGCGAGTCAGCCCCACTATAACACCATTCAAAAGCAAAATCGATATAAGATTCGGCACCGCCATCAAAGCATTAAAAGCATCCGCAAAATCCCACACAAGAGGCATCGCCGCAACGGAACCGACGAAAACGGCAACAACCCACAAAACCCGATAAGGCCCGATAGCGATCTTGCCGAAAAGATACTCCATCGCCTTCTCGCCGTAATACGACCACCCAAGTATCGTCGAAAATACGAACGTCAACAGCCCCACATTCAAAACGATCGGCCCGACAAAAGGTATATTATTAAAAGCCCCGCTGGTCAGTTCCGCCCCGTTCAGGCCGCCCAGGCTCTCCGGCGTTTTTACAATACTACTCACGAGCACAAGCCCCGTCAGCGCACAGACCACCACAGTATCCCAGAACGTCCCCGATGCGTTCACAAGCGCCTGCCTCACAGGGTTCCTCGCCTGCGCCGCCGCCGCGACTATCGGCGCCGACCCAAGTCCCGATTCGTTCGAAAAAAGCCCCCTCGCAATCCCGTAACGCGCCGCTATCATCAGCGTCGTCCCAATAAATCCCCCGCCCGCCGCCCGCGCCGTAAACGCCGACTTAAAAATCAATACAAGCGTCTGCCCGAGAAATGGAGCGTTAATAACCAGAATAACAACACAGCCGGCAATATAAAACGCCGCCATAAAAGGCACAAGCCTCTCGCACACCTTCGCTATCGACCGCACCCCGCCGAGGATCACCAGGGCCGTCAGCGCGCTAAGTACGATCCCCGTAACATAAGGCGGAACATCGAACGTCTCCTTGGTCATAGTCGAGATCGCGTTCGCCTGAACGGTATTGCCGATCCCGAACGCCGCGACCGCCGTAAACAAACAAAACAAAATCGCCAGCCATTTCTGCTTCAGCCCGAACTCAAGACAATACATCGGCCCGCCCGCCATCGTCCCGTCCGAGGTCTTCACCCTGTACTTTATGGCCAATAGCGCCTCGGCATATTTCGTCGCGATCCCGAAAACACCCGTCAGCCATACCCAAAGCACCGCCCCGGGCCCGCCTAGCGCAACCGCCGTCGCGACCCCCACCATATTACCCGTCCCTATCGTCGCCGCCAGAGCCGTCGTCAACGACCCGAACGGACTGATATCCCCCTCCGCCCCCGTCTCTTTAGTAACCGAAAGTTTTATCGCAAGCCCGATATACCGCTGTATGAACCGCAGCCGAAATGTCAAAAACAAATGCGTCCCCAGCAGCAGCACCAGCATAGGTGTGGCCCACAACAGATTCGCGTTAAGCCACCTCACCCACCCGTGCAAATCACCCACAAAATCCATAAATCCTTCCATGCCCATCCCTCAACTAACCACGCAATCCGCTATCCGCTACTATACGCTACCCGCTGTACGCTACTATCCGCTACCCGCTCCACGCTACCCGCTACCCGCTACTATCCGCTCCACGCTGTACGCTACACACAATACGCATCACGCACGACGACATACGCGTCTTGTCATTCCCGCGAAGGTCGAAGACGCCATAGGTGCGGGAATCCAGAAATAAAACAACCGCCGACGCAGTCGGCCTCAACCAAC
>CAYNKU010000329.1:0-2771 GCA_964397865.1 uncultured Pirellulales bacterium
TCCTTCCTGGGCCTCGTCTCCCTGTGGATATGGCAGATATTCGATGCCAGGCGCTGCGCTAGAGGTAAGCCAGCCTCATAGGGGCAGATGTCAGCCCGACGGCTAGCTCGGCAACACCGATTGGCGCCTGCGCGGTCGACAGAGAGCGTTCGCCTTGACCCGGCTTTGTTCCTTCGATAGAATGCTACGTCCGGGATCATAGCCTGCGGATGGCGTGAAGCAGGCTCGAAAGGAGGGAGTTACTTTGGTACGCAAAGTCAAGGACCAGGTCCCTGAAGAGGAGCTGCGCCAGGACCTGGAGAGATACCGCCAGAGGGCCCTTGAGCTCGGCGCGACGGATGCCAGGGTCATCAGCACCGGCGAGGTCCTCATTGACGAGAGGGCGCAGGCCAAGTGCCAATTCCCCGTGTGCCGCCTGTACGGCACCAACGTGAACTGCCCTCCCTACGTCATGGAGCCGGACAGGGTCCGGAAGCTGGTACGCACTTATAGCTATGCCGTATTCTTCAGGCTAGCTATCAGCTCGGGACAGCAGGCGGACATAGACCATGCCGTCAAGGAGAAGACACTGGAGATCGTGTCGAAGATCGAGGCCGAGGCGTTCTACGATGGCTACTATCTGGCCATGGGATTCGGCGGCACGGGATGCAAGAACACCTTCTGCGCGGACCAGGAATGCAGCGCCCTGACGCCGGGGCAGGGCTGCCGCTATCCTTTCAGGGCCAGGCCCGGCATGCACGCCGTGGGGATGGATGCCTACAGAATGGCAATCCGGCAGGGCTGGGACATGTATCCCGTGGGTCAGTCCAGCAAGCTAGAGGATATCCCCTGGGTGTCAACCATGGGGCTGGTGCTCATATACTAGGGCTCCTGGTCGAAGCCGCGCCACAGGGAGATGTTGTCCACCGGCTCACGGTCGCTCTGCACCCTGTTGGCGGGGTGGTCGGGGTCGGGGTAGCCGATGGCGATGGCGGCTATGATGCGCTTCGACTCGGGTATGCCGGCCAACTCCTTCACGGCGTCAGAGTGGAATACAGTGTGTTGTACGAGTGTGTCTTGATTACGAATCACCCACTCGTCCTATTGAGCCGTCCTTCGTTGAAGTCCTGGAGGTGTCTCCAAATCAGTCCTATGAAAGAACCGATGTCCTGAGGAGTCGATGGTTGCTCTGAGGCCTTTCTCGAGCGAGGACAGTGTCTTCGCAGTGAAATCAGTAGTCTGGACTACGGGGTAGATTTGGTGCACAAACTCGGAGCGGTCTTCGAGCCAACCTAGGTAGTCTGCCTGCGCGGCCCTGGCGAAGTCAGCACCAGTGAGTCTGGCCGTGGCGCCAATAGTTGGCGACGAGATCCGAGATGCTGGCGCATGAGCGTTGTTGAACAGAACCTGTGCGTCAGCCTCGAACCTCGGTCTGGGCCTAGCGACCTGAATGGTGCACAGTGTTGGACAGCGCAAGGCAGACAAAGCGAGTCACAAGGCCTACAGACTCCTGAAGCGATTTCTTCCGGAGATGTGAGGAAGTTGAGAAGAGCAGGTTTCAATTGGCTTGCACTACAAACCACTGGGGTTGAGAGACCTGCATTCCCTGGAGCAGTCTTGAGCTTTGAAGCGACTGGTTGTCCTAAATCCAACGGTCGTTACCTGTGTGCTCCCAGTCGCTAGTTTATTGACAGCAGACTCGCCCTGATCATGGGTCCCCAAATGAATAGGCGTATGGGAAGCCCGCCGCATCTACGTTTGAGCGTGCTGCGCATCGGGCGTCAATTCTTGTTTGAGGGCCTCACGTGTTGTGCTAAACCCTCTGGGCAAACGTGAAGCCATTTTGTCCATCAAGTGACTGAACAAAACATTGAATTGTGTCGCGGTAGGCTGCCCCCATTCGGCTGGATCGACGGTGGAGCGCGACTGCCGAATTCGACTTCGGAAGGAGATGGGGAAAGCCGGCAGTTGACGGAGAAAGGTATCACTGTACAGTTCAAGCCGTGAGCTCAGAGCGGAGGGGTTGAATAGCTTGGCCAGCCAGCCCGAGGTCGGTCTCTTGTATCACAGAAACGAGTGCAACGAGCGTGCGTGTTGACAAGGAACGACCGCCTAGTGTAGCATCTGAGCATCTTTCTCACTACCTCCTTTTCATTATATGGGAGTAGGATGGTGTACTTCGTGGGGCACCATCCTACTCCCTAGAAGAGCAACCCTGCCGACGTCAATCGCTGCTGCTTTCGTATCTCCCACCAATACGGGGACTCTGTTCCGTGAGTCTGACTCATGTTAGATCGGCACCCGTAGTCGCGATTCAGCCTCCCTTGTCACGGTTCGGCGACCATAGCCGGACCCAGCTTACTGCTTTTAGGCAACCCAGATTGAGCCTCGTTACGACTGAAGGTTCTCTGAAGGCGTAGAGGCATTCGGGCTAGGCGAAGCTACAGGCTCCAACAGCACGAGTCGGAAGGATGGTCACCTGAAGTTTCCAGCCAACAGAGCGGACTGAGGTCGATCAAGTACCAGCCGTAACTGGTTTGTTCAGGTACGGCAAATGGTCTCGAATAGGTGTGTTCGGTGGGTTGGAAGATCACATAGGTGGGACTATCTTCTCTGCCTCGGCGACTGCCTCGCCGGCATTGTCGGCATATCCGTCGGCGCCGTAGCTTGTGGCGATTTCTCTTGTTATCGGGGCTCCTCCCACCATGACGGCTACCTTGGGGTTCTGGGCCTTGATCATCTTTATGATTCTGGGCATGGCCAGCATGCTTGTTGTCATCAGGGCGGACAGT
>CAYNKU010000330.1:0-2755 GCA_964397865.1 uncultured Pirellulales bacterium
TTACGTAATTATAGTGTAAATAAAGACCTACGCAATATATCGGTCAAGTTGAGTACATAGTTCTTGCGAGGTTTGCTTAGCAAGCAGTATTCGCAGTTATTTTGTGTACATTCTTGGCAGATGTTTTGTCTAAATAAGCATCTCCTAGTTTTGCAAAAAACCGCAGGATTTGTTTGCCTTCCATGAAACCGGGTTCATCAAGGGCTCTTATGCAGTTCGAAAGGTTATAGCCGATTATATCATTATTTGGCTGGATATTAAAATCTGTTATTGTTTTTTCAAAAACTTTATAAGAGTTGCTATTCGCGCCGAAAAGTGTTTTGAAGATTTGGTCCAAAGCGTTAAATCGAAAATGATCTGTGATACCGTAAAAACGAACTAACGAATAGAACATACGTGCTAAGTCAGTCTTAAAAACAGGTTGTGTTTTCAGCACTGCCGCATAATTTTTAGCCGCTTCAGGAAAATCTCCTCTTTTGTCAAAGTATAATGCCGGATGAAAAAAAGAGAGCATTTGTCCCACGGCAGTAATTTCCTGGTCTGTAAACTGAATATTTCCCTCAGCTTTTTTTTGGCCGACCAGTAGTATCTCCTTGTTTTTGTGGGAAGTAATAGATTTATACTCAATAGCAAACAAAGGCTCAATGCATCTGTTCACAAATTCGTCATCGATCGATGTTGATTCATGCTCGTTTATAATATTTGAATCATAGTAAACCCTTAAAAGAAATTTTCCCTGCGGCTTAAGAATGCGGTGTATTTCCTTCAGTGTTTGAACCGGGTTGCATACATGGTCCAGGCTGTTACGCGAATAAACAAAATCGGCATAATTATCACTAAAAGGCATCTTCTCTGAAACACAGGCGATATGGTGTGTATTTGCTTCCAGAATCTTCGATGATAATTTAACATATTCATGGGCAAGATGGTCGATGTTAAATTTATAACAAGACTTTACCTGCGGCAGATCGTCTGCAAACGCGCCTCCTATACAAACAATCCTTTTATCAGACGTTCCCGTGTCGGGATTTAACCACTTTTCGCACCATTTCCAGCAGAATTCTGGTTGAGCAAAAGGTTTTTCTATTGAATAGTGGGGGTCTGCGTTATTCAAAATAGCTTCTATATAGCCTTTTGCAGAATCCAACTCCGATTTTTGATGTTCTGTTAATACTTTTGAATCCAGAAAGCAGGGTACCTGGTTTTCGAAATTAAATGTTTTTCCGCCTGGAGTTACAAAACTGCCGTTGGAAAAAGTTAAGGCCTCATGTGTTTGAGGACAAACCAGATTCTCCTCATAAAAATGCTCGAGTTGGGATTTCATAGGATAGTTTTTGTTCCTTTTTGCTTATATTTTTTTACACATCTGTAACTTATATGGTTCCTGTGGAGTTTGCTTAGCGAGCAGTGTTCGCAGTTGTTCTTCAACAGAGCTAAATACATCATTCCAGTGATTAAGTTCTTTTTGCCTGAAAAGTTTCATAGTGGGATACCAGGGGCTGTCATCGCGATCCAGCATCCATCGCCAATCCGGCGAAAAATGCTGAAGAGCCCAGGTCGGTTTGCCCATCGCGCCGGCTAAATGCAGTACGGAAGTATCCACCGAAATAATCAGATCAAGATTTTCGATCGCCGCGGCGGTGTCGGAAAAGTCGTTGAAATGCCGGCCGAGGTTCACCACCGGAAATTCGTTGCGCAACTGCTCTAATTGTTCGGCTGCCTGTCCTTTCTGCAGTGAATATAACTTTATGCCGTCGATTGATGCCAGCCGGGCGAAATCAGCTAACTCACAGTTGCGCAGATGTTTGCCTCCTTTTCCAGATGATCCTGACCAGACAATGCCGACTTTGAAATCCGGGCCGGCGAGTTGATTTCGCCAATGCCTGACTTTGACGGGGTCGGCGAAAATATAGGGTACTCGCGAAGGAATTGTTTCGAGAGTTGTGTTGAAATTGCCGGGCAGGTCCATAATAGGTGCGTAAAGGTCAAACTCCATGTGCTGGTTTTCGATGGAGAGATTTACCGTTTCATCGACTCCCGGGAAATCTTTCAGGAGGTTGTATAGCTGATCATATACACCAAAAATGACGGTTCCGCCTCGTTCTTTGACCAGGGGCAGGTATCGCACGAAATGGATATTGTCACCCAGACCCTGTTCGCAGCGAACAAGAAGTTTTTTTCCTGCAAAATTTGAGCCGTCCCATCGCATGGTATCGGGGAAATGTTTTCCCCAGGATGTGTTCTTAAGTCTCCAGCGGTACTCACTCCATCCCTGTGCGAAATTACCAATCAGCAGCAGCAGCATACCCAAATCGGTATGCGTAGAACCGCAATGAGGCTTGATATGTAAAGCCTGCCTTAAAGTGCTAATGGCATGGGTATACCGGCCCAGTGCTTTCTGGGAGGCGGCCATTGCCCTGGAAACTTCAGTGTCGTTGTGTCCCAGATCAATTGTGTGTTTGAAATTTTTGACCGCCTCAGCGTGGCGATCCAGATTCTGCATAGTGACAGCAATATTATAGTATGTAAATGCGTTGTCGGGTTTCAGTGATAAGGCTATTTCATATTGTTCAAGTGCTATTTCGTATCGGTTCAACAGAGCCAATACATTACCCAGATTAAAATGGGCGTTTGCGTAACCCGGTTTCAATGACAGAACTTTCTCGAAAGCCTGTACGGCTTCTTCGTATTTGCCAAGAGCTTTCAAAGCCACGCCGAGATTGTTGTAAAAATGTGGCGCTTGCGGGTTGCGGGT
>CAYNKU010000331.1:0-2740 GCA_964397865.1 uncultured Pirellulales bacterium
GTTTACTTTACTCTTTGATAAATTTGTTGATTAATTCGCTTATGCCAAGAGTTTTTCCCCATTCTTTTAAGTAGTTTAGATCAAGCCTGTCCGCCTGCACCTCAAATACTGCCGTCACATCTTCTAATTGTTTTTGGAGGGAACAGCCGCTGTCACGATACCAGAGGAGTTTTAGGAGTATAATGTCTTCAGGCGATACCACCGAAAACTTCTTTTCTTTTTTACCGCTTAAACTTAAATTTCTCGCTCTTTTTAATACCTGTTCGCCGAAGATATTATTTTTACGAATAAATAAATCGATCTTAAAAGCTGTAGCAAGGTGTATTATATTGAAGCTTGCCGTTTCGATGAGCGCGTGTTTCATAGCGTTTTTGCTGATGTAAAACTGATCTTTGACCATCTCGAAAAAACTTTCCGCTTTATCGTCAAAAGGTTCAAGTGTAATATCCGCATCCTGAGTAAAGCGCACCCTGCCATATACGGAACTTGCTATTGAACCGCCGAGGGCATATTTAATGCCAAGCTCTTCAAGGATACTTACAAAGATGGCTATCACATCGATATCAGAAGGTTTGTTTGTGGTATCCATTACTCATACACCTTTTTATAAAGCTCTTCGCCGAGATGCTGCTTCTTCCAGAGTTTTTGAAGTTCGGCTTCATCGGCAAGCGGGAATCTTTCTCTCAATCCAGCCATAGCCAGTTTTCTGCCGGTCTCGTAGGCATCGAAGATGCGTAAAAGTTTTTCTTCCGGGGTCATTTTGCGATAAATACTTACTAAAACGTCATTTGCATCTTTACTCGTATCGGTCATTATCTGTTCCGGGTGGTTAAAATTTGTTTTGCGGATCGGCAGTCTTTTTCGATCTGTTGGGCGAGGTCGGATTCGGATTTGAATTTTCTCTGCTGACGGATGTGCTCGATAAAGTCCATAGCGATAAATGAACCTTTGAATTTTTCGGCGTCTTCGGTGAGCAGATGCGCTTCGATCAGCAACTGGTTCTGATTACCATAGGTCGCGGCGGTGCCGAGGCTGAAGACGGCGGGGATTTTTTTGTTGCCAGAGCAGGCGCTTTCCTGTGTGTCGGCAACTTCGACGGTTCCGGCGTAGACGCCTTTGGCGGGTATTACCTGGTCGGGCTTTTGCATATTAAGGGTCGGGAAGCCGAGGTGTTTTCCTTTTCCGCGGCCGGGGATGATGCCGCCGATGAGTTTGTACGGCCGGCCGAGAGCGATGGCGGCGTCGGCGACGTGGCCGCTTTCGAGCATATAGCGGATCATCGTGCTGGAGACCCTTATGATCTGGCCTGTCGAGAGAGTCGCTTTTTGCGGTTCGACTACGATGACGTCGAAGCCTTTTTGAGCGGCGGCCTGTTTGATCGTATCGATTGAGCCGGCGCGGTCTGCGCCGAAATTAAAGTCATCGCCTTCGACGATCACAGTCGGCTGGATTGAATTTGTTATGAACTTTTCGATAAAATCGGCGGGCGAGAGACTGAGCAATTCGGCGGTGGTCTTGAGGACAAGGCGAAGGTCTACACCGGCGGCGGCGAAGAGATTTCTTTTTAAGAGGCGCGGGGTTAGTATTCCGGGGGCTTTTTCGGGATAAAGGACGGTTACGGGATGCGGCTCGAAGGTCAGGACTGCGAGTTTTGTATTTTTGTCAGCGGCGATTTTTTTGGCGGTATCTAAGATATACCTGTGGCCTATGTGGAGGCCGTCGAAATTTCCGATGGAGAGGACGCAGCCTTTTTCAATTTTTTCGAGTTCCGATATCGATTCGATAATTTTCATTTTTATTTTTCAAACGGGTATTTGAGTTTCCACTGCGTTCTTATTTTATCCATAGTTTCGAGAATAGCGAGAGATTCTTTGAGGGGCATTATGTCGGTCTGGAGTTTGCCGGCTCGCAGGCAGTTGGCGACTTCGGCGGCCTGGTAGTTGTAGCCGTTGCCTTCGAGCGGGATATCGATAGTCTGGTCGGATTCGCCGGTCATCGAAAGGGTCGCTTGTGTGGGGCAGTAGAATCGCGGGCCGATGGTGATACGACCATTCGAGCCGTAGATCACGGCGCGGTTAATAGTGTCGGTTGTGACGGCGCAGGTCAGTACGGCCAGTGCGCCGTCATCGTAGCCGAAGATTATCGCGGACCGTTCGTCGACACCTGTTTCGCCTATATGAGCCATCGAGGCGATCGCCGCGGGCCCAGAGCCGAATACCATCGAAGCCAACGATACGGTATAGACGCCGACATCGAGCAGTGCGCCACCGGCAAGGTTGGGGTCAAATGCCCTGCTGTTGGGATCGCAGGGTGCTTCGAAACCGAAGTCGGCTTTTAGCATTGTGACCTGGCCTATGGCGTCTTCATTTAGCCAGTTGCGGACTTTCGCGATGACGGGTAAAAAACGCATCCACATGGCTTCTGCCAGGAAGAGTTTTTTTTCGGCGGCGGCGTCGATCATTTTTTCGGCCTGGTCGGCATTTACGGCGAAGGGTTTTTCGCAAAGTACGGCTTTCCCGGCATCGAGACAAAGAAGCGTATTTTCCATGTGGAAAGGATGGGGAGTAGCGATATAGACGACGTCGACGTCAGGATCGGCGGCGAGGCTTTGATAGTCGGCGTGGGCGTGGGGGATATCGAAAGAATCGGCAAAGCTGCGTGCGGTATTTTTGGCGCGTGAGCCGACGGCGACAAGTTCGGCATCGGGCAGGGACGTCAGGCCTTGTGCGAATTGGCCGGC
>CAYNKU010000332.1:0-2732 GCA_964397865.1 uncultured Pirellulales bacterium
TTATGAAATTCGACAAATTCACACTCAAGGCCCAGGAAGCTCTCGCCACGGCCCAGCAGCTCGCCATGGCAAAATCAAATACGGTGCTCTCGCCGCTGCACCTGTTAAGCGCGATCTGCGGCGACGAATCCGGCGTCGCGGTTATGATATTCAAGAAGATCGGGGCGAATATCACCCGCATCAGGGAGATGACCGAAAGCGAAACAGCCCGCCTGCCGCAGGGCAAAAACGCCGGCCAAATTATGCCGGAGATGTCCTTTAATCAAATCGTCTTGACGGCCCAGAATAAGGCAGACTCGATGGGCGATGAGTTTTTGAGTGTCGAACACCTGCTGATCGCCCTGGCGTCGGTCGATTCCGACGCGAAGGAAATCTTAAAACTCAATTCCGTCACGGCCGAGCAGATCGAGTCAGCGATAAAGGAAGTCCGCGGCCCCGCCGAGAAAATAAGTGACCAGAGTCCCGAAGAACAGTATGGTGCGCTCGAGCGTTACGGAATCGACTTACTCGAGATGGCCAGAAAAGGCAAACTCGACCCGGTTATCGGCAGAGACGAGGAGATCCGCCGATGTATGCAGGTCCTCAACCGCAGGACAAAGAACAACCCCGTCCTGATAGGCGAACCAGGCGTCGGCAAAACCGCTATCGTCGAAGGCCTTGCCCAGCGGATAGTAGCCGGCGACGTGCCGACGGGATTGAAGAACAAAAAGATCATAGCGCTGGACATGGGAGCACTGATCGCGGGCACCAAGTTCAGAGGCGAATTCGAGAACAGGCTAAAGGCGGTACTGAAAAAAGTCATCGGCGCCGAGGGTCAGATCATCCTTTTCATCGACGAGCTCCATACCCTCGTCGGCGCAGGCAAGGCCGAAGGGGCCGTGGACGCGGGCAATTTATTGAAACCATCCCTCGCACGCGGCGAACTTCGCTGTATCGGCGCCACGACCATCGACGACTATCGCAAATACGTCGAAAAAGATGCGGCTCTCGAAAGACGCTTTCAACCTATCCTCGTTGACCCCCCTACCGTCGAGGAAACCATCGCCATTCTTCGCGGCCTCAAGGGTCGCTACGACACGCATCACGGCGTGCGGATCACCGATACGGCCCTGGTCTCGGCGGCGACACTCTCGAACAGGTATATCTCCGATCGCTGGCTGCCCGATAAGGCCATAGACCTGATAGACGAGGCCGCCTCGAAACTGCGAATAGAAAACGATTCGCTACCTGCCGAACTCGACGCCATCCGCAGAAAGATTATTCAACTGCAGATCGAGTCCGAGGCCCTGAAAAAAGAAAGTGACAAGGCCAGCGGCGAAAGATTGAAAGATACCCAAAAGCAGCTTACCCAGCTTAAAGAAAAAGACGAGAAACTTACAAAGCAGTGGGAAAGTGAAAAGATCGATATCGACCAGATAAAACACATTAAAGAAAGAATCGAAGAAGCTGAGAACGAATTTGAAAACGCCCAGCGAAAGGGCGAGCTCGAAACCGCCGCCCGTTTGAAATACGGTACTATCGCCGAGTTGAAAAAACAGCTTGAAGAAAAACAAGAGCAGTTCTCCAGCACTGCCGACGCCAAAATGATACGCAACGAAGTTAACGACGAGCATATCGCCGCCGTCGTCTCGAAGTGGACGCAGATACCTGTAGCCAGACTCCTCAGCGGCGAACGCGAGAGACTGATGAAGATGGAAGAAGCGATCCGCTTGCGCGTTGTCGGTCAGGATGAGGCGGTAGGCGCTCTTTGCAACGCGGTTCGCAGAAGCCGCGCAGGCCTGTCGGACCCGAATCGCCCTATCGGAACATTTTTATTCCTGGGGCCCACCGGTGTCGGCAAAACCGAATTGTCCAAGGCACTCGCTGAATTTCTTTTCAACGACTCCGGCGCCATGATCCGGATCGATATGAGCGAATTCATGGAGCAGCACTCGGTCGCAAGGCTCATCGGCTCACCGCCCGGATACGTCGGCTACGAAGAAGGCGGCCGGCTCACCGAGGCCGTACGACGAAAGCCTTATTCGGTGGTCTTGTTCGACGAGATCGAAAAAGCGCATCCGGAGGTCTTCAACGTCCTGCTGCAGGTCTTCGACGACGGCAGGCTCACCGACGGCAAAGGCCGAACCGTTGATTTCAAAAACACCGTCATCATTATGACCAGCAACATCGCAAGCAGTGCGATCCAGAAACTCACCGAAGAATCCGGCGCCGACTGGGAGATCGAAGCCCACGTCAAGGATACGCTCAAGCAGTATTTCAAGCCCGAATTTCTCAATCGAATAGATGAAACGATCGTTTTCCACACGCTGACAAAAGAGCACCTCAAAAAAATCGTGAATATACAGCTCGACTATCTCCGCCGGCGCCTCGAGGACAGGGACATCAAACTCGAATTTACCGACAGTGCCCGCAAACAGATCATGGACGAAGGCTATGACCCCGTCTTCGGCGCCAGGCCCCTGAAACGCACGATCCAGCAGCGACTTGAAAATAAACTGGCTTCTGAGCTTTTGAGCGGCAAATTCTCACAGGGCGACACCATAAAAATCGATTCCGACGCTCACAAGTTCATATTCGAGAAAATATAGGACACTGCCGACCTCTCCTGCCGATGGCATCGCGGCACTTCGCGGGTTTTTTAAAGTTTTACCCGAACTCTGGTATTGCAGACCTATAGTCTTTGGTATAGAATCGCCGATATTATATTGATACCGGCTTTTCGAGTCCGGAAG
>CAYNKU010000333.1:0-2726 GCA_964397865.1 uncultured Pirellulales bacterium
TGGCCTCGAACTTCTCGCTCGGCCTCGTAACGACAGTGTTATCCGGATAGGCTCTTAGTTTTCCATATATATCAGGATCACACCAAGGTCAAGAGGCTCGTCGCTTATTGCCTCAGCGGGCGGCGGCGGCACATCGAAGTCAAAATCTATATCGCCCATATATCTGCCTGTATCTTGATTTGAACCCGGCTCGAACAAACGGACCATCATCTCATATCTGCCCGGCGGCACATCATCTATCCAGAAACTCCCGTCATCCTCGATTACAAAACCCCATTGCTTGAGTCTCTGCCACGGGGTTTCCTGGTCGACTGCGGACCTGACAGTTAGTGTCCCGTAACTATTTGAAAAATCAGCATCCCCCTGGTAGTCCGAAGGAAAAACGATTTTTCCTGTCACTGCTGTCCCGGTGCCTCCGATACTTACCGCAGCCGTCTCGCCGTTTTGCGTATCACCGGTTATGGAATTACTCAAAACAATCCGGCCTTCGCCCAGATCGATCTTCCTTGCGATTATCGCTCTGCCCGACACCGCCCATTCAAACACAAACTCTCCGTTTACTCCGGTAATACTTTCACAGCTATAGTTAACCTGCGGTTTATCAGTTTCGTCATCGCTTTGGTAAAAAAGTGTTACTATTTCACCCCAGCCCGCCTGCGAGCCGATCCTAAGCTCGCCCTCGACCCGCCCCCATCTTTTTAGCGTAATCTCGGGGTTCGAATGGAACCGGCTGCGCGTCGCCTCGGCATAACCCTGTCCGTGAACTATCACCAGCACATAATTCCACCGCGGGGCTGAGAAAGAAAACCGTCCGTCAGCATCTGTTCGGAAATTCTGAAACAACTGCTTTTGCATAATCTCGCCGTTATATACTTCAACCGTTTCCGATTCTCGGCAAATAATGATATCCGCCTGGGCAGCGGGGGTTCCATCTGGCAGATATATCCGTCCCACGGTTAGTTCGCTCTCGGAGTCCTGCACCCCGGCGGCTTTTTCCATTACCAACACTGCCGTCATATCCTGCAGCGCCTGCGCATCTTCGGTCATTGTCCGGTATTGCTCGTCGTCGAGGAATTCGGCGTGCGAAAGTTTTACGCCGATATACTCGAAATTCTCCGGGGCGATTTGGCACTTCCATTTTCCCTGCGAATCCGTTTTGACCGGGTAATCGAGGATCGCGGTTTTCTCGATGCCTTCGCCGGCCTTGATTCGCAGGTATACGGTCGCCCCTTCGATCGGTTTTCCATCGCTGCTCTCGACAACCCCTCCTATGCTGTTGCCGCGTTCGAGCAAAAGCATATAACCCCCGCGGGTGTCTTCGTAAGGATAAGAGATAAGTATCGGCACGAAGCCCTCTTTGCGAACCAGCATCCTCACATAGTCCGGCTTTTGCTGACCGAGGTCTATCCTGCACAGGCCCTGATTGTCGGTTGTGCCTTTTTGGCTTGTGTCTCCAATAACAAAATCTATAGATGCTTCCTCCACGGCTTCGCTTGTTTTTTTGTCCAGCACGACAAGCTCGAACGTTTCTTTTTTCGCGGCCATGGCCCGGGCCTTGACTTTTTCGATAATCTCCGCGAAAGAATTATCTATACCCAGCTTCTCGCCCTCGGCTAAAAGCCTCTCAAGCAATTCACCGGGTATCGAGTCGCCTTGTTTTTCCAGGTAATTCAGCAGTGCAAACTGACTTTCAAAAGGTCCTGCGGCCGCTATTTTTGCCAGAGCTGCGACATCGCCGGCTGCGAACAGCCGTCCGATTTTTTCCAGCTCCATATCTAACATCAAATCAATATTCGGGTCAGTTGTTTTTGCCGATTTTGCAACGGGTGTTTCGTTTTGAACGAGCCTGTCGGTTACTTGGGCCGTCTGCTCTCGCAAAACGGAAAACAATACGCCTGCCGACAGTATAGCGACGATCACGACCGCAGCAGCCGAAACCTGCGCGAGTCTGCTTTTCAAGATCCATTCACAGATACTAAGCCAGCCGCCGGCGGGCTGAGCCTGGGTCGACTCCGCCAGCGCGGCCGAAGCGTCTTTGATGATACTCTCATCCGCCTGGTCATTGGTAATGAGCCGCAAATTTTTTATCGATTCTTCGGCGCCTCCGATTCCGCCGGCGGTCTCTGTCAGCTTCTCCAGGCCGTAACGATATCTGCCTTGAACCGTATTAATCGTAGTGTCCTGCAGAGAAGCAATTTCCTGGAAGCTCATCCGGCCTTGCAGGTGCAGCACTACCGCCTCTCGCTGCTGCAAGGTAACTGTCGCAAGCGCGGCACACAACAGCTCGGCCTGCTCCCGGCTGTCCGGAGACTGCCCGGCCTGCTCAATGGTTAAACCCGGGCGTTTGCCCAGTTCCAGTTCGGTAACCTCGTAGATATTATCCCGAAGCTTGTCGCGAACCGTATTAACCAGGTAATGAATCAGATGGCCGCGTAAATTCGTACCGAGTCCGAACCCGGCCGCGGCTTTCGCAAAAGACACGAATACCTCCCGCAGGACTTCCTCGGCCTCGGCGCCGCCGGCGAGAAGCAAAGATGTCATTGTCAGCAGCTCGTCTTTGTAGCTGTGATATATCTCTTCGAGGGCCTGGGCGTTGCCGCACTTTAGCCTTACTATCAGGGCCTTATTTTCCAGCATGGCCGAGCTTCCAGTTAATACCAAAACCTGCCTTACTATTAATATAATCTACTATACGGGCCTTTGAGCTTGAAGAAATTTATTTTTTT
>CAYNKU010000334.1:0-2714 GCA_964397865.1 uncultured Pirellulales bacterium
CTTCGCATAGGGCGTTATATACCTCGCCGCCATAAGTTCCAGGTTTTACCACGGCGGCGACCCATACCTTCTTACTACCACACATATCACATTTATCATACATTATTATCCCTTAAAATAGGTGACTAGTGGGATTTGAACCCACACCCACAGGATCACAACCTGTAATGCTAACCATTACACCATAGCCACAATCCGAGTGGTTGGATTCGAACCAACGATTACTCCGCCCCAAACGGAGTGGCTTACCGGACTCGCCCACACTCGGAACTTTCAAAAATTACCATCCCAATATTTCTCACCTTTACTACATGGCATTGCAATATGTATTGGCATTCCATCAAGAACTACACAAGCAGATAACATAGACCTTCGTTTAGCCATCTTATTGTATGCAAAAGCCATTGACTTATCATCAATCAAACAACCAGTATCCATTCCAAATGTTCTTCGTAACGGATTAACGAGCCATTTAGTTCCACCAGCAAAATGGTGATGGCCTATAACGCATGACATACCCATAGTTTTTGCCATATTATATGCAGGATATATACTTGAGCCATTACCATCGCCATGTGTATAATATATGTTATCAATTATGGCCTCATCCGCCCATTTCCATCCCTTTGTTTTCCATATATCACCATATCCCCTGATGAATTGCTTTGGAATACTAACTGTTTCAGCAAGGCGTTCAATCCTACGGTCATGATTTCCAAGTGTAATTATAGCCTTTGGGAACGCAGTGTGCCATTTCTTGAGACAATTAAAGGCTAACTCAAATTCATCCTTCGGCCCTGGCATTTCTGGATGCTTGGCATGAAAGGATATGCTATGCCAATCAGTAATATCACCGATGAAAACGGTTTTATTTGTTTTGTATTTTCTTTGTAAATCCTTACAGAACTTCAATGCACCCTTACGAGAGCTTGGTTCATGTAAATCTGGTATAACTAAAACGCGCATAATTAATCTCCTATCTATAGTTTTTGGTATTATTATTAGCCTAAAAATGAGGCTTTTTTTGTAAATTTTGCCCAATTTTGGATTAAAATTTATAATTAGGTCCACGCATCCCACCATACACCCATTCGTGCCAATTCTTGCCAATTGGTCTA
Organism: uncultured Pirellulales bacterium; assembly: GCA_964397865.1. Taxonomy (GTDB): domain Bacteria; phylum Planctomycetota; class Phycisphaerae; order Sedimentisphaerales; family Anaerobacaceae; genus CAYNKU01. The sequence goes on from CAYNKU010000334.1 coordinate 1,119, forward strand.
TCGTCTATAACTGGTAATTCGCCAATCTCTATTAGATTATGGCATTTTTCACACAATGTTTCTAAGTTTTTCATTGTATCTTTTCCGCCATCTGCACGTGGGATGATATGATGTACCGATAAATCAACTAATGATTTACAATACTTACAAGTATAATCATCACGCCTAAAAACCTTTCCCATTAAAATAACCCATTTATTTTTATCAAAATTTGCGTCTTTGTGTTTTGGTCTATATACATGACTATGCCATTCGGCCCCATCGCCCATACTTTCTCCGTCTTTGATGGAACACTCTTTTATCCATAAGCCACTATGCCCAGAAACACCTTCTTTGTTTTTTGGGTCTATAAATTTCATTCTACATCACTCCTAATTTTCTTTGCAAATCCTTACAGAACTCCAATGCTCCGGGTCTGGAACATGGTTCATGCAGATCTGGTATTACTAAAACTCTACTCATTATAATCCTCCTAAAAAAGCCCTAACGATATCAACTGATTTATCTGCCATAGAGTGACTCTTATTCCAAGGTCTCGGCACAAGACAGGCTTGACCACCGGCTGCTATGAACTCCTCCACGTTTTTATCCCTGTCGTCAATCAGGAGTGTATCAGGACCAGCCAACAATGACTTAGAAGCAGTGCTGATAATGAGTCTCTCGTTAAAAACAGGAATATGTTTGTTTACCCATTGTGCCTTACCTGTCCACGACCCAAAATTAGGCATCGGAGTTGTAAGTAGATGAACCTCGTTAGCATAGGTGAATTTTTTAACGACAGCCGTAAGGATGTCACGTCCATCGTGCATCCATTCAAGGTTACGCCAGAATACATCAGTGCAACAATCATTACATTGTTCAAAGGTAGTTGGAACACCACTAAATCCTTTGATGTCTGTCAACATATTCCACTTACCTTTTTCGTAAGGATAGTCTTCATAAGAGTACGGCACACCAAGAGATTTATGTAAACTTCCTAGAAAACTAACCAGCACCCCGTCAATGTCCAAGTATACTCTCATTTCCCCGGCCCCCAAAAAATTATCAACTGCACAATACCGAGCAACATCGAAGCAATGCCTGTTCGCCAATTTTGGGCTGAACAGTCACAGATACCCAATCCGAAGAACGATAGGATCATCATGTCCAAAAATATAGTTCTAAGCATCAATATCCTCCCGGCACTGGTTTGGTTTAGTGTGGCCTACTTTGTCTTTGAGTATCTCATGGAGTTTACCCATAGCATTAAAAATCTCACCGCATAGGGCATCTTCCTCATTAACCGGTCCGTGATTATCTTCGGTTGAATAGCCCTCGGCCAACAACCACGTATCCATGAAGTGTCTACCCTTACTACTGTGATAGGTTTCTTGTGGTATACCCTTCTTCCAGTTATCAAAATCTCGATATGAACCATCAGGCTGCAACCTATGCTTATTGAGATACTCTACGTATCGGCGTAGGACTATGGGGGATAAAGCCCTTACATAATCCAACTTACCAACCACTGTGTCACGCGTGGCACCACTATTAAAATTTCTCATAACTAAGTCGTCTACGCTATAAAACACTGGTATTCCAAGGCTCTCTGCTAAT
>CAYNKU010000335.1:0-2706 GCA_964397865.1 uncultured Pirellulales bacterium
TGTTTTCTCGTATTAATTATTTATATAAAAATCGTAACTGTTTGAATCCTGATGAACTCTAAGTTCTATATCATACCAACTATCGGTATCAAGAGTTTTTATCATTTTGGATTGCCCCTCTCCGAGATAACCCTTGAGTTCAGCACCGGAATCAATCACGACATAGACTTGCTGATTGTTAAACACTTCAAACCAATGGTTATCTAAATGGGGAATCAGGAAAGAAAATGAAACGTGATAATTCTCTGAAAGATCCAAATTATAAGGATAAAGAGGTGAAACAGCCATGGCTTGCGAATTTCCTGGAGAATTCATGTGAAAACTATAAAGTGCGCTTACTGACTTTGCCATAGAAGCTTCGAGCACACCTGATCCCTGCGTTGTTTTTATCCAATCAGTTATATCCTCATCGTCAAAATTATCAGAAAAAATACTTGCCTCCGCTTTTGAAATAAATATTGCACTAAGCACCAAAAAAATAAGAACTAATTTTTCGTTTCTCATTTTTCACATCTCCCTTACTACCAGATTTTTATTTTCGGTTGCCGTCGAAAACAGTTCTAATTTCAGCCAGGCAAAATGGTCAACCTTTTTTAATGTTTGCAGCACCACCTGAAATTATAATTACTTTACATTTTGTTAGTACTTTAGCTGCTGGCGTTCCCCTTCTTAAGCGAAGTGCGTCTCTTGATGATATAATGATGGTAGCCTTTCTAATCCATTTTCCGTTCACCGATGAAGCTTTAAAGCGGAAATTATATCGTTTTCTTTTGGGTCCTCTCGGATGGCCAAATTTAACACCAGCCTGAAGTCCGAACGGGTCAGTATAAGTTTCAGGATTATTACCTGCATAGGCAAAATTGTTTCCAAGATTTAGCCCGTCGCCCCAATTACCAATCACATCACCACTGATAAATCGACCTCGCTTAGGATGCAAGTAACGAGTGCGATAATAATACAAATCTGATTCCTCATCATAGCGACGTCCGGTGAATAAATAAGAATTTCCAATAGCTGACTCTGCAAGCAAATTCCCGGCGGCATCACAGAAATACGGCTGACCGTAGGCATCATAAGCGTAACGTTCAGATACCACAGCAGCAGTATCAGTTACAACAATGATACTGCCTTTAACCTCGGCGTGGTAATACGATGGCATGGCAGAAGCATCGAGCACAACCAAAACCTCATCAATCTCGTTGCCGTACACAAGGCTGCGTGCGAATATGCTATTGTCATATTCGCCGACCACTCGCCAACCATCATAGACGAAAACGGTTGTAACTGTCCCAACGGTTTTACTGATACGACGACCAAGTGCATCATATAGATACTTGCCAAGAACCTGGCCATCGCTTTTACGCTTCACCTGAGTTAAAAGATTTTTTGCTCTAAGTACGGCTGTATCAATCGAGCGATGATCATAGTCCCAGAAGTATTCTGCCACATCATCATTAACAAGATTGCCGTTTTTGTCGTGAGAACTGTTGTAGAATCCGGGTGTGCTGTCCAGCCAGTTAATAGCGAACCTGGCATAATCGACAAAATCCACATCGGTGCTTTGGTCAATATCAGCGCCATCACACCAACCCGGTCCACTGCATCCGTCCAGCCAGTGCGAAGCTATAACAGCCAAATCGTTAAAGTCCACCTCACCGTCCGGCTGCAAATCGCCCTCTAAGGGATTGGCATTCACCATAAAGTCATCAGGCTGGCCGTCATCGTCAGGTACCGGAGCCGGGCCGTTCGTCGATGGGTCATCGTATTCGTTCATCTGGTTTATTGAATTATTGTAGGTGCCGTTTTCGTCAGAGCTGATTGTGTCCTGAATTGAAAACTGCTGCCAATTATTAGCGCCGTCCAAACTCCAGCTGCTATGTCGGGTTGACGAGAGGATGATACTGCCAATGTATAGGCCTCTTTTGAATTCGTTCAATCTGTAAATTGCATCATAACCGCACGTTAGAGATTGAGTGATTGGTTTGGATACGTCATAAGCAAGCAGATTCCGGGAGCTTATACAATTGCCAACTGCATCGTAGGCGTACTCAAAACCCGCCAGGTTACTGTCATCGGGGGCCTTATGAACTAATGTGGTAACCCAATCGTTGTCGTTGTAAAAATACAGACTCTGTGTACCGTTATCAAAATTTTTGGCAAGCAATCTGTTACCGGGGTCATCGTAAGTATACAACGCAATCGTGCTGCCATCGGCTTCGACTTTGATGAGTCTGCTGCGAACATCATAAAACTCGGTTACTTCATTGCTGTCCGGATAGGTTATTGTACGGGTGCTATTGGGTTCGGCAGTATAGGCGTAGCCGACCGCGTAGTTATAAGTTACCGGCAGGTCGGTTTGAGTACTACCGATTGTACGACCAGCCCCGTCATAGGTATGCCCGATGTGGCTATGATCGTTATCAGCCGAGAGCATCTGGCCGGCCCGATCGTAACCGAATGTATCACTTCTACCATCAGCATAGCTGCGAGTTATCAGCCGGTTCAAATCATCATAAGTGTAACCGGTAGTGTTGCCCAATTGATCGGTTTCACTTACAACATTTCCTCTGCCATCGTAACCAAAGAGCATTTCTGTTCCATCAGCAAATTCTTCCCGTATAAGCCTGTTGAGACCGTCATATTCATATGTAGTAGCATTGCCGTTGTCATCGGTAGCGCTAATTTTATTGTCGAGTCCGTCATATG
>CAYNKU010000336.1:0-2702 GCA_964397865.1 uncultured Pirellulales bacterium
GGGCTTGCCGATCATCTCGCCGTTAAAATCCACCACCGTATCTGCGCCGACCACCAGCTCATCCGGATACCCGCCGGCAACCTTTCTCGCCTTAGCCAGCGCCAACCTTTCGGCATATTCACTCGTATCTGCGCCCTCGAAAGCAAAAACGGACTCATCGATTTCCGGCCATACCACCGAAAACTCATAGCCGGCATCGGTGAGCAGTTTTTTCCGCCGGGGCGAAGCCGACGCCAAAATCATCCTGCCTTGAAACAATTTTTTCATCGACCTTCTCTATCGCCTCAACTTTACGTGATATACGATCTTCCTGCAAAAAGCGATGTATTCCTTCTCTATAGCGCCTAAATCACTGTCTTCACCGAAATAATACCTAAACAACTGCGACCCCATCGCACGATTCCACTCGACCCGCATCAGGATATTTCTGTCCGCCGCGATCCTTTTATAATCATCGGTCAAAGGCCATTTGCCATCGAGCCCATCCGACAGCAGCTTTCGATAAGCACCAAGCCTTTTGCCGTAACCCTCTTCACGCAGGAAACGAACCAGTCCGTAAGCCTGGCTGTAAAAAGCCCGCACCCGATCATCGGTTTCCGATTCGATCACTTCACCGGGATTGATAGCGATCAGCTTCTCCAGCGGTATCATTTTACCGTTTATGAGAGTCATCTTTAATCCGGCCAGCCGAGAAAGATTCCGATCAGGCTCAAAATAGATACGCCCTTTCTCATATCGATTTGCCTCGAACAGCATCGCGACACCTTCATCGAGCCAACTCGGCAAACGATACCTGAAATGTCTGCTGTTAAATTGATGCCACCCCTCGTGCCCCAGCACCGAAAAAATGCGATCCCTGCCGATATTATAAACCACACATGCGCCGTTTAGATAATACGCCCCCTCCTTTATCTTGAGATACAACTCGGCCTGTTCGCCCGCGAATTTTTCCGTAAAAGCCTCCCACTGATTTCGCTCACCGAAAACATAGACCGTAAATTTGATTTTCGATTCGACAGGCTCAAAGAGCTGATTCTGATACTGCCGGTGCGCAGCTTCCATAAACGCGGGAATTTTCCTCAAAATTAGCTGATCCGGAAGTGTCGTCAAAATCTCATAATGCTCCGTCGTCAGCCTGACACCAGCCCCATATTCATTCGGCCACGGCTCTACCGATTTTAAGGCAGGTAGCTTCTCACTCTGTAGATACGCGATTATCTTCCACTCCGCCCGGCTGGTATTATCGACCACCTCTTTTATACCCCCGCCCCCCTCACCCTCCAGACATCCCGCCAGGTGAAAGATCAACGCTATAAATATTGCCGCCTTTTTAGCCGCCACAATTAACTCTTCTCTGCCCGAATCTCACTATAGGACGCCCCGAAAACCTCGGCTGTAAATAGATACACTTCCGTATCAGGGTCCTTCCAGGCATCCGCCCTTATGCCCGCCTTGTGCGCGCAGCAGTATGAAAGAAATTCCTCTTTACTCCAGCCTGTTTCAGTGGCAACTTGCGGCAAAAAACACCCGCCGGCGTACCCTTTTTTTATATAAATTCCGTCAATACCCAAACGCAGTTCCAGGGGTCTTTCAGTGCGCTTCAAAGGTGAAAGAACAGATATCTCTATATCAAGCTGTTCTAATTCATCCCGTCTTATCGGGTCATCAAAAAATCGCGGATCTCCCGTAGCCGAAGCCTTGGCCATCTCTCCGACAAGCTTAATTAAAGGCTCTTCGGAAGTGAACTGGCCTATACAGCCCCGCAGTCTTTCGCCATTCTTCAATGTTACAAAACAGCCGCAATGAGCGTTCAATTCCGGATCATCCGATTCCGCGGCCGGAACCGAACGCCCCAAAATAACCGCCTCAACTGTATCAGCCGCGACTTTTAGAAGAACCTTTTTTTGCGCATCATTCATTTTTTTAAGTACCAAACAGGTGACCCAATTGCTTTATCAGGTAAGCAACGATCACAAGTAGTATAATAACAACAAAAGTAGCGGTATTGAAATATTTTTCAATAAGCCGGCGGGCACGTTCCCCGAGATAATAAAACAATAACGACTCCCCACCGAAACGAATCGTCCGAAATACAATACTTATCGCCACAAATTTCAACAACGAAACCCCCGCCATACCTCCCAGCCAACTAAACAGCATATAAGGCACAGGCGTCAATGCCGAAATCGCGATCGCCCAGAAGTCATATCTCTGGTAAAGCTCCAGGGCTTTCTGCGCCTTGACGCCCAAATCCAAAGGCCCGAAATTTATATATTCAAAAAACCCTACAACACTCTCCCCCCCTATCCACAAACCTAAAGAAAAAGCGATCGTCCCCCCCAAAACGGAAAACAGAGAACAAGTCAGCCCATATCTTAACGACCGTTTCGGCTTACCAAGACAAAGCCCCACCACCAATACATCCGCCGGCACGGGCACGCAAATAGGTTCCGTCAAAGCAAGTAAAATAAGCGCCAAAACCCCGAATCTCGTATCGGCCCAATGGACTACCCAATTATATAAATGCCGGTGCCAGTGCCACCAGGCTATTTTTTGCTCCTGCCCCTGCCCAATCTCATCTGAAATATCGCTCATATAATCCTGCCTGTAATTTTTTGCTAAGGACTTGTAAATAAATTAGGTTTCGTTTTTGGTTGTGCGAGGACAAGGCTGACAAGGAAGTAAAATGCAGGCCTACTGGT
>CAYNKU010000337.1:0-2695 GCA_964397865.1 uncultured Pirellulales bacterium
CTGAAAAAATATGCCAGGCCGCCACTTTAGCGGAGATATCGAAAATCCTTTTATTGACAGCCCAGTTAAAAACAACTTCAGGTCAAAAAAGAGAAGCTGTAAAAGGCGAAATCAGGGAAATGGCAGAGGCACTGGCAGCGAGGGTAGAGGCTGAATCGGGGCCTCTTAAACTGCCGCAGTCCTGCCGCCCTATACTTTTGGGTCTTTAGGGAATCGATATGAGGTAATTATTGGGTTTTTAAGAAATAATTAAACACTCGGGATTAAATACGAAATTCGAATATCGAAGCACGAAACAAATACGAAATTCAAATTATCAAAATCCAAAACAAAGACAGCAACCAAACAGATGTTTTTGTTTGGAAAAATTGGATTTTGTCCTCGGGACTCCTTACGGAGAACATTTGATATTGTTTCCGAAACGACATCGGGCTCCAGACACCGGGCACAACACCGTGGTGTCGGACTTAGGATTTCCACCATAAGGTGTCCTGTGGAGTGCTTCGGATTTTACAGCAAAAAGACGAAATTTTTGTCAAAAGTGGATCCCGTATTTCCCTTTACCTAAGGCACAAGTGGGATGCCCAAGGCAAAGTGCGGGGTGACACCAAAAAACTAACCCCTTGCGGTGCAAGGGAAAAAGACAACCCCCCAGTGCGGGGAAACAAAAGACCTAACCCCCCGCAGTGCGGGGGGCTAAAAAACCCGGCGAACAAGTCGCCGGGATAAGTAAACGACGAGATTGCCGCGGCCTTTGGCCTCGCAATGATTTTCACAGTTTTTGTTATGACTGAGTATTAGTTTTTACGTTTTTTCTCGTCGGAGACTTCTAATTCCGAAAGCCTTAAATTTTTTGCCTGTGAAATAAACGCAACCCCGGCAACAAGGATTAACACCGCTGTCCCGATTGCCAGGGCGGAAGAGACGGTTGAGAGAGAAACTCCTTTACCTAATGCGAGAGCTAATTTATTTGTAGTTGATCCTGCATAACCCTGTATGGCCATTACTATTCCTTTCTAAAATGATAACTGTTTATATGGGTTTCCGCTGTTAAAAGCGGGGGTCAACATGATGAAATTGCAGAGAAAGCATATCACAGCAGTGCCTCTGCTTTTGACGTGCGAGGGAAAATCAGGATAAGGCAGGGCAATATAAGAAGACAAATAAGACTTAGAATATCTGGGGGGGGGGGCGCATCTGAAACACTATCGCTGTTTTTAAGTCTGTCACAAGGCATAAGTAACATATTCCTTTGCGGTCAATTAAGTACCAGATAATATCTAAATTCAGTCTGTTAACATTATTTCATCTGAATTACAAGGAAAATTTAGAAAATCGGACTTTTATTAGAGAAAGTTGATTAGGGAAAGGGGCCTGATATGAAAGAATGGTCGAATAAGCCTTCTTCTACGGCGTTGACGGCAGGGGGGACGTCCGCACAGACCTCAGGACAAGCTGCCACAAACAGCGGCACTTTACCTGCGGCATTGTCCGGCGGCGGCTCGAGTGTCCTGGCAGCAAACTCTCAGAAGATACTGACTACCGCCAATACCAGTACGGCAATAACAGATAAAGTTGCCGCCGGCGCAGCCATGGTTGCGCCATTGGCGGTAGGAGTAATCGTAGGCGGGGTGGCCGCGGTTTGTTACGGCGTAGCTAACATGGTAAACTACGGAGAAAGCAAAAAATCCGGAAAGCAGGCGATTGTCGATACTGTCAAGGGCTCTGCAGGACTGGGGATATCCGCTGGTTTGGGAGAAGCGGCGGGCGCCGCAATTGCCGGCAGTTCTCTTGTAATGGGCAGCTCGATCGTTGCTCCGATAGCGGTTGGTGCCGCAGTCGCTTGTGCCTCCATAAAAATATGGAATAGACTGTTCTTTGGCGGGACAGTCGGTTAGAAAACCCCTGAAAACAGCGTTATCTGGTTAAAAATAAGGACTATGACCTTAAAACCCGGCAAATATAATAGTTTTCCAGAGAGATCTGCCTCTCTCTCTCTCTCTCTCTCTCTCTAAGATATACTGGGTCTACTTTACCAAGTTTTCTTGATTCCCGGTCCCTATTGCAAAGCAAAGACGGCGAATCCCGCGGGCCTCCTTTTTGGCAATATGATTACCTACAGGTTATTGAATTTTTACCGGGTAATTCAAGAATAATCCAGAAAGGGGACTAAGAATGAAAGAATGGGCAAACAAACCCGCGACTGATATAGTTAAAACAAGTTCATCGCCTGTTAAAACCGTATCTTCAAGTCCGGTCGGCAGTGCAGGATCATCGCTTGTCAAGACATCCGGTTCTATTGTCAAAACCAGCGGGGCGTCGGCAAGTTTAACCGGCGGCAGCTCGACTACGATTGTTTCAAATTCATCATCGGCGGCGGGCGCGACCCTGACACAAAGAGCCGCTACGCCGGTGGCTGCTGTTGCTCCTTTGTCGGCAGGGGTGGTTGTAGGCGGTGTGGCTGCGATTTTCTACGGCGTATCGAATTTCATACAGTATGGAAAGAATAAAAAAGCCGGAGCACAGGCTGTTAAAGATACTGTCAAAAACTCTGCCGGCCTGGGAGTCTCCGCCGGACTTGGCGTTGCAACGGCTCATGCTGTTGCAGGTACTGTTCTTGCTCTTGGCAGCGGAATTGTTATGGGTGCTCGCTTTAAATGGTGTTATAATTCAAGGTTTTGTCTGTATTTGTCCG
>CAYNKU010000338.1:0-2671 GCA_964397865.1 uncultured Pirellulales bacterium
TCGCTACAAGGTTTCTGATTAATGGCGGTGATGTATTTAGCCTTCAACAGATACTGGGACATTCTACGCTAGAGATGGTAAGGCACTACGTGAATCTTGCATCCAGCCATATAGCTATACAGCACCAGAAGTATTCGCCATTAGATCGTATAAATCTACGGAAATAGATCTAACGGATTAAGGGACTAGAGTAAAAATTACTCTAGTCCCTTGTCTTCCAAGTATTGAGATATCGGCTCATAGAGGCGCAATTTGTGGAAACCTCGGTCTGACGTTGATCGACTGGGATTACTATAAAGACTACATATATAGTCTCTTCGATGCTACGAAGCAAAATGGTTACGGTATCTTATCACTCTCCTGAGATACGAATACTACCGTATATCTGGATATTATTGGCTTGTATCAGTATCAGGTATCAGAGGCCTTATAAGACGAGCGGAGGTCCTTAAATTGGATCTGAGGCGTCTATATCGTCGTATAGTGAATTACATTCACTCGATAAAACCGGTTAGAACGGTATAAAGGCGAAAAGACTATATGGATAGTCTTTTCGATGCATCGAATTAGCTACAACCTGCTTCTTCCCAGAACCTTCTAATCTGCTGAAATTCAAGCCCTCAAGGTTATGACCTCTTAAGCACCATAAAAACGTTCCTTTTTCCACACTCAACAATAAGATGTTTTGTTCAGCAGCTATCAAGATTCCTGAGTTTGTCGCAGACTTTACCCGTATTATGGGACATCTCCAGTATTAGGCCTATTAGACAATACGCTTCGTCCTTCCTACCGGAATCAAGAAGGTCACGTACCTCCTTGACTTTGTGTGCTATAGGCAACCATGCGTTTCCGCCATAGAGGGGGGTCCCTTTCCAGCTAGGATGAGCATACAGTGCTACCAAGTCATCTAAAGTAAGGTTAAACTGTCGCTCAAATATTTGTTCAACTTCCGTGCCTAACCGTGCCTTGCTAGCCTCCAGACGTAAGGGTTGGATTTGTTTCCATGCTTCACATCTATTTGTATCTAGCCCGTTCCTAAGTGGTAAAAACTTAGGGTCTACTGTTCTATCCTTCTTGACTAAATGTCGGACGTTCCGTCCTTCGTGGTAAAGAAGAGTCACAAGGTCAGCAAACAATGAAATTATATCCTTATTGTTCAACCCAGAGCCCTCGCCAAACGTAATTGTAGCAATAATATTTGGGAAGCACAATCAAGTAACATTCTGGTTTTTTGCGATTTTAAAGCTAGTTGAAAGTCAATATTATTACATCTATGGTAGAGACAGGTTATCAATAGGTAGAACTTAGACTGTCTTTAAGCTAAGTTTTTAGCTAATCGCGGCACTATATTCTTGGCCAGCAAGGTGAGACGAGGCTATTATTCATGATGACTCATTTGAAAGGAAGTCATTAGGAAAAGGCCATGGCTTCTTAAAATAAATACTAACATGTCCTGGGGTACCAGCTCTCGGAAATTGCAGATCAGGTTCTGATGCTAGGATAACCGCCCCAACATAGGGATGCTGATCAATTCGTTTTCCTATAAATACTTTCATTTGCCCGGGGACTGGACAGAGACTCTCGAAATCACTTAACGGATCTGCGTAGTAAATGGTGATTATCCCTGGTGGACCGTTTTTAAACTGTCTGGCCCCATCCTCAATAGACCTTCGTAGAGAGTACCAAGCTCTTTTCTCATGAAGGTCAGCTTCTATTCCAACCACTGCCACAACGTTGAAAACATCCCCAGCCGGTTCAGGCTCACCGACAATCATGCCGATATGAAAAGCAAAACTAGATAGGTAATTACTAACAGTCTTAACTGTAAATTGTCCCGACAGGAACTCGGACCTCACCGAAAATGCTCTTCCCTTATTGGTCACTAAGGCTGCCCCCATTCCTGAACTGATGCCTTTCGACACTTGGTGTCTAAGGAACTCGACATCTTCTTCTCGTATTGTATCAGTTGAGCCAATACGTACGAGTAATCTTTTCCCAGAGGCCTTGGCATCCCGAACAATACGACAGGCAAGGTCTGTAAATATATCTTGAGGAATGATTCTACCCGAACCGGGCGGTTTAACCTTGCATTGTACTGGTATATGGAGTTCGTGCCAGTGTACTGTGAGCTCTCGGGGGCTCGCTTTTTGTAAGAAATGTGGTTCTACTGTAGCGCTTTTCCGAACAAAGAAAGCAAACATGTGCAATTCATGAATAACTCCCCAGACTTGTTTCTTAGGTTCCTGTAACCGTTGTCGTAAGTGTTCACGAGCCTCTGAATCTAGTAAATGGCCAGCATGATACTCGAGAACTGCCAGACTACAAGCCACATCTGCCAACCACCTGGCACCTCCAGGAAGCCCAAAGGATGAGTCTTCTTTATATATATTTTCCCAATCTCGTGCCGCCCATACTGAGGCTGCGAGTATGTTGAATCCTGCAGGTCGATGCAGAAGACTGCGTTGTAGAAAGGGGTCTGAGTTCTTTGAAGCCCAATTCTTATATTTCTTAAGCTCGCCTTCTAGCCAGTTCGTATCAAGGAAACCCTCTACATAAGGGCGAAGTTGAAACAGTGCTTGCTCATGCACGTCAGTGTTTGGCTGGGAACATTGCTCAGCGATAGAGCGAATTGTTTCGTTCATCAACTATACTATACAACATCAGGGCGTAA
>CAYNKU010000339.1:0-2653 GCA_964397865.1 uncultured Pirellulales bacterium
GATGAATACCGGGCAAAGAAGCGGTTTATGGCAGACTTTGTAAAAATGCTGCATGATATGGGGGCGTATGAGTTCGCAAGGCAGTATGAATGGTCAACCTGCAAGAGTCAGCCTAATTGCCTTAAACGGCTCGATGGCCGGGGCGGGACAGAGGCGGGATTGACAGCGGTGGATTTCAGGGCGGGCCTTGCGCTTTTGCCTTTTCTGCCGATGAGTCCGGGTGACTTCAAGCTGATATTTAATGGAATCAAACGAGGTTCGCTCGTTCAGTTCGACAGGGGCAGTATAAAGAAGCTTGAAAGATTCATTGCCGATAGCGGAGATAATTTCAGCGACATGCGCGGGATGCTTGATGAATTGAAAGCCGCTGAGAGCGTATATCGCGATTCGGTGCCTGATATTACGCACAACCACATTCGGCTGCTCTACAGCGGCAAACTTTGGAGAGGGATTTTCAGCAGCGCTATTACCGGCTGGGGCGTTCGCAATCTTATTGACGCTAAGCACGAAGAGAAGCTCCGGGCCGGTGCTTTGCGGACGTTTTTATTTTTTGTGATCGGGGCGGTGCCGGTTTTAGGCAGGGTTCTGCGAAAGTTCTGGGGCAGGGACGATTGGCGCAGTCATTATAAAGCGATGCTTGGCAGTTGCGATTACCTCAAAAGGGCGATTCGAGGCAAGATGGCCGAAGCGGTTATCAAGTGGTATCGAGCGGGCAGGGTCGATGAGCAGCGGGCTTTGAATGTCGCTGATTCGCTGCCGCGATTTTTGTGCCATCTGCCTTTATCTGTTTTGCCGGCGGGGCTTCACAGGTTTTTGACGGATGGACGGTTTCGCAAGGAAAAGCTGGTTTATATATTTGTTCGGCCTGTGAGGTTATATTTTAACCGCCAACTGCGGGAACAGTGGCTGCGGGATATGGTCAATGAGGGCAGGGGCAAACATATCATTACCGATGAGGATTCGGCAACGATACTTTCGCAGCTTGATGAGCCTTACATCCAGAGGTATCTGGTGAGTCTTGTCGTTCATCTTCTGACCTTGCCGGTAACGCAGATCGTGTCAGTGAGTCATATGGCGATATGGAACTGGATTCATCCGGAAGCAACCGGCGTTGAACGGACGGCGATGTCGCTGGCGATACTCGCTGTGTATCAGGTGATACCTGTTTCGCCGGGTTCTTTTTGTCGGGGGCTTTATACGACTCTCCTGGCGATATATGACAGGAATTTCAAGGATTATAATATCGCGCTTTTTTTGAGTTACTTTAAGTATGTCGGTTATCTGGCGTTTCCGATCCAGATGACATATCACTATCCGGCCATGGCAAGATTTATGGCGGGGCACTGGGCGACCGAGGCGGTGCATATAGTACCGGTATTCGGAGAGCGCGGGGCGCTTCTGGAACACTGGGTATTCTATTTGTTTTATAATTGGCCTCTAACGATACGGCGGCGAATGGCAAATCGAGCCCGGCTTCGCTCCGCACTTCGGCCGAGATACTGGCATATCGCTTTTTTTGCGATCATAGTGGCAGGTGTGTTTGCTTTTGCCGATCAGCTTTATCTTGACCGCGTGGGCTCTCTGCCGCGATTAAGAGATATATGGGCGATTACTTTGCTGGTTCCGCTTGGCTGTGGAATGTTTGTTACTTTGTTCTGCGGCGGGGCGGCATTCTGGAAACGGTTTGCGGGGGCTGCTTTGGGTGGGATATTGACTGCCCTACTTTATACGGGCTTTTCAGCATTTTTGAGGGGCCATGGGGCGGAGGCTTCCTGGTCGATAGGTTTGGATATGGCTTGGCGGGTGTTTATTTTTGCGGTTCTTTCGACCATCGGAGCCCTGATAACCGAACTCAAACTTCCCGATCCGGAGCTGTAACAAGGCAATCTCTAAAAATTCATTTTTGCTGCGAACGGCTGCAATCGGCCCGGACGGCGTTGTCGTTGAAAAACCATCCTCAACGTGGCTTAGGCCACGCCTCCGGCGGTTTTTCGCCTCCGCCTTGTCCGAGACGATTTCGCTCGTTCTCGCGACAAAAGCAATTTTTAGAGCTTGCCTTAAGCTTTTGCCGACCCGTGCATCGATAAAAACGGCAAACGGCGAACTTTTTTGCTTTTGGCGGCTACATTTGGTGGATTTTGCGGTTGTTTAATTCTTGTCAAGATAGTTTTTTTATGAGAGAATAACCGCCGATTTAAATGTTTGTTTTTGGAGTTCAGGGCTAAGATGTCGACAAGTTACAGTTCGCTTTGCGATGATTTTTTTCTCGATATGCATGTCAATACCGAGCTTGACCTGCCTACAGAGCGGGATACGGTTCTGACATTTTTCGAGAGGATTCAAAAACAGTATCCCAGTATGGCCGGTTTTTTCCGCCGTGATAATGACAATTTTTGCCTGGAAGAGGACCGCAAATCCGGCCGATATCGCTGGATATCCCTGGAAAAAGACCGCATAGGTTCGGGTGTTGTCAACCCGGAGAGTTTCGAGGATGCCTGGAGTCAGAGCAGGCTGGTGCTGGAGCTTATCCCGTATATGCTCAGTGTGAGTCCGCTTGATATCGATGCGCTGGATGTTACGTTCGGGATGGATTTCGATTATTACGGAAATCACGATGAGGTTATTTCCGAGGCTCTTTTCGGATCGACGGCCC
>CAYNKU010000340.1:0-2646 GCA_964397865.1 uncultured Pirellulales bacterium
ACCTCCCTCTCAAGGAGGAGATCACCGGTTCGAATCCGGTATGCGCTACCAATTATGGTAATGTTGTTACCCAAGATTAGCTTCAAATAATTCTCTTACCCTAAAAGCTTTGTTCATTTTGAATTCACCGATTGGCAATTTTGTTACCATTTTCTAACTAAACCGCCAAATGAAACTAATCCCTTGCTTTTTGAATCACACTCATTAGGCCCAGAGCATCAATAATTTCGGGATAATATTTTGATGTGTAATCCGCCACTATTAGAAGAACTGTAGTCTCTGTTTCCTCTAAGCTCGCCGCTTTGAACTCCTCCGGCATCACTAAACCATGTGGCCATATGCGGGCCCAAAAGCCCATGTCATCCTCCCAGGCTTTTTGATACATCGTTTGAGTTAATTCGGGGAAAGAACTGCCAAAGAATATGCCCTCTAATAGCAGCACCATAAATCGTCTTCCGACTGCTTCCTCCTCTTTCCCTTTTGCGTCTACTTTTTGGTTAAGTACTTTCTTCAGTTTCTTGTCTCCACGGAGATAAGCTTCATAGGCATCTCTCGGACTCATCTGAATACTTGCATTGCTAAGTAGACCTTCTATTCTCCGGTAAAAGAGAACGTCGTCAAATTTGATAGGCCCGTTTCCGCACCAACTTTCAAATTCTTTGAGGTTTTTCCTTGCATCTTTTTTACATAATGTTGTGGTTCTTTTGATTTGGTTTTCTTCTGTGCCAGGGACAAAGAGCAATCCTGTTAATATGTCTAACTTATGCTGCAGCGCACGTCCAAGCACTGCCCCAATCAAATAGACGAGTGCTTCGACCTTAATAAGGTCAATTCCTAATACGTAGAGCCCAAAGAAGGACTTTTTGATGACATGGTTATAAAAAGGGTAACATATATGCGCTAGCAATGTAGACTGTTCGTTTTGGTATGCCATTCGGTCACCAATACAGATGAAGTTCTGCATAATTGTATCATAGTCTACTCGTCTACAACACCTTGTATATGAGCAACTGCTGCAAAGCCGGAATAAGCGCCTTCTTCTCAAATAAAAGTTCTTTCTTTCGTCCAACTTGCGCTACCAAAGGTAATAATACTACCTTAAATTAGCTTGCACGTAGCTACTCTGATTGTCCAGAAGCAGTTATTCTCATTCACATTTTGGCAGTTTTATTACCAAGAGTAATGTCAAAGATGGAAACACAGGGGCGCACTACCATGAAAGTTAGATGCCCTCAAACCATCCGTGGTGATATCTTCTAAGGTATTCGTCATGGGGATACGTCCTGGCTATGTCCTCTTCCCTGAAAGTGTACTTATAGTCATGGCAGTATTGCAGAAGGAGTTTGTACGCCCAATTCAATCTCTTCATAATTTCCTCATGTTCAGGGGAATCAGCACCCCTGTGCTTATCAGGGTGATGGCGAAAGGCCATCTTCCTATAGGCGCTTCCTATTTCTTTCAATGTCGCCTTTTCACCCAGCCCTAGCAGCCTTCGTGCCTCGTCTATCTCGTTGAAGTTAGCCATATCATTATTACCGTACTCTAGTAGCACCTCTTCGCTGACTTTTCTTCCCAGCTACTATTACCACAAAACCAGCATCAGGAGAGAAGCCCTTCTGCGGTAGTTCGAGGTGTTTCACCTTGCCTGGTTTTTGAAAAAGGGTTGAAATGACCTCCCCAATTAAGAAACCAGCTTCTTCCAATAGTGTTACCACATCATCATATTTATAGAAGGTGGCGTATTTATAGAAACGATGTCCCAGCTTCTTCTTTTGCTCATAAAAATTACCCCAGAGACTATCCTTTAATACCAAGCCTAATACTATCTTCCCAGCGGGTGCCAAAACGCGGTAGGCTTCTTTCAAAACGTCAGGCACTGAGTCGAGAAAGCAAAAGGTAACTATCAGAAACACTGACCCGAAAGACGCTGCCTTAAAGATTAGCTGTTCCCCTCTACCCAAAAACACAGTGATTTCTCGCTTGCTAGCCATCTCCAGCAGTTTAATAGAAGGATCAATCCCAGTCTCTATTCCCAGAGCTTGAGCAAAGCGCCCGCTACCTACCCCCACTTCGAGCTAGGGTTTTGGTAGGGAATTAAGGACTTCCTGGAAAGCGCTTACCTCAATGGCGAAGATAAGTTTTCCTTCTTCCTCAAACCAGTTGTCATAGACTAGCGCCAAGTCGTCAAATAGTGCTGCTCCCGTGGAAGGGATTCCCGTTGTGAGCTTTGATTTTGGAGATGAACATTCTTGACTGGACATGCCCTTTCCTTTGGGTTTCGACCTTATATGGGTGCTATAAATCTGTTAGATTCCCAGGTTTCTTCTACTATTTCTCCCCTTATGATATCCTCAGAGCCCCGTTTATAGCAAGGAGAACCTCTAAATCAATGAGAGGGTGGAATCAAGCGAGCAAGTGATAAGCAACTGCTGTAAAGCTGGAATGAGTCGCTTCTTTTCAGACACCAGTTCGGAATGCTTCCAATACGCTCTACTAAGCTTGACTTTTATAGTAATTCATTTTTATAATACTTATGCCGATTAGCGATAGTTTGTGAATCTTTGAAAGCTAGTGCCCGAGTGGCGCAATGGCAGCGCAACCGACTTGTAATCGGTAGGTTAGCGGGTTCGAATCCCCTCTCGGGCT
>CAYNKU010000341.1:0-2635 GCA_964397865.1 uncultured Pirellulales bacterium
GCGGCACCCCGAGCCGCACGACCGCCCACTTCTCACCGGTGCCGGATTCCTTCCAGAGGATCTGTGCTGCCCCCCGGTCGCAACTCTTCAGATTCCCCGCCTCCGCGTCGGCGATGTCGGCATACTTGTGGTCCTCGTCCTCGACATCGATCTTGACGGGACACACACCGTCGAGACAGGCCATGCCAATCTTGCCGTCGGGGATGGGCTCCAGCAGAATGACGAACTTCCCGACATGGTCGTCCTCATCGGGCGTCTTGCCCGTGAGGGCGACCTGGTTCTTGAACGTGTCCTCGTTGTCGGTGGGCGTGAAGATCGGCGCGTCGATGCCGAGGATGTTGAAACGGTCACAGTCGGCGCCGCTGTCGTTCTTGACGCGGATGATCCCCGCCTGACGGGACTGCGGCGTGAAGTGGCCGCCCCCGGAACGCCTCATCGCTTCCGTGAACTCGGCCGCACCTACGAACGCATTGTAGGCCGACGCCGGGAAGCTCAACGGGTCGCCCTTTCTTACCCTCTTCAGTGGCGCCATCTCACAGCTCCAATCCGGAGAAGTTGCCGGATTCGTAGACCTTCTCGATGTAGACGGCGATGGGCTTTTTCACGAGGGCCTTCGCCGTGTCGTCCTCGGCATCCTCGTACCGGACCCACATGTACTCCCAGCCCTTCTTGGCAATCCCGGTGATCTCCCCGACGGTCAACCCGGTCTTGTTCGGACTTGAGGCGAATCGATAGGTAATCTCCCAATCCCCATCGCCGCGCCTGGAACCCGACGCGCCGAGGAACAGCACCTCACCGGCAGCGAAGTTCTTGAAGGGCGCGTTATTCACGGTGTAGGTCAGGTTGTAGAGGGCAGCCTTGTAAGCGGTATCGACATCGGAATTGCTCTTGCAGTGCGTCTCCGACCAGTTGAAGGCCTTGACGGGAATGTCGACGCCCTCGACGCCGCTTTCGGTGACGCCGATCGCTCCCTTGAAATCCGGAGCGGTCTTGCCGGCTGGCGCGTACTTCTGAATTGTCTGCAGGCTCTGCGTGATATGCTGGGTTTCGCCGCCGGTCTCGAAGTTGTAGGAGGACTCCCCGACCTCGAGCGGCTCTTGCTGGGTGTTCTCCGAAGGGGCATATGGCGCTTCGCCCAGCCAGGAGTCGAGTCCGAGGGGCTCGATACGGCAGGGCTTTCGGACGAGACCGTTGTAGACGACGGGCGCTTCCGCCTTGAGCGCGGTCATCGCCTCGGTGTCGCTCTGCGTCCCCTCAATGAAATAGACGCGGGTGATCGCCTTACCGTCGGTGGTTTCGAGGCTCTCAAGTTTTTCGACGACGGTCACGGACATTCACGGTTCCTCAACTGAACACCAAGGTGCCATCTTCGGCGACCTTGAGGATCTTCTTCGTGTTCTTGGCGGTCTCCTCGGTGGCCTTCGCGGTGCGATCGGCTGCCGTGCCGGACTCCAGGCTGCGGATGGCAGCGGCGTTGAACGTGCCGCGGATAGTCGTGCTTCGCTCGACGGCCTCTGCCGTCCCCTTCCGCGCTTCCTCGGTCTTCCGGGACGCCTCGGCGGCAGCCCTTCCGGCATCGGCTGCCTTCTCGGCCGCCTCCACGACCTTGTCCTCTTTCGCCTCAGCAGGTGGCGTCTCCGGGGCCGGTACGATCTTCCCGCCACGTTCGTATTGCTTGCGATACGCGTCCCAGCCGGTGGACAGTTCCTTCCCGATCTCGACCACCTGGTCCTTGAGTTTCCCTTCGAGGCCGCCGATCTCGCGTTCAGCGATCTTCGGCATCTCCTTGATCGTCGACTCGAACCCGTCTAGGAGACCGGTCCACTCAAAATTGAACCCTTCGCCCTTCACGAACCCCTTGATCGCCTTCCACAGGTTCTTAAGGTTCTTCCAGATGTTCTTGGCGAATGTTTTGACACCGTTCCAGATCGTCTGGAAGATGTCGCGCCAGTTGTCCTTGAACCAGACCAAGTACGCCGGGATGACGTCGGTGAAGAAGTGGGCAGCCTGGTTGGCGAACTTCACGATGTGGTAGGCCCCGGCGGCCAGGGCGTAGCGGAGGACGAGCTGCCAGTTCTCAATGGCGAACCCTATCGCAGCGAACGTGGTGACGACCGCATTCTTGAGCCAGTCGAGTACCGGCCGCATCTTCTCGCCAAGCCAGCTCAGGGCAGTACGGATCGCCCCGGCAATCTTCTCGAAGACGGGCACGACCATCGCCTTCAGGGATTCGATCTTCTCTCCGAAGGTCTCGCCGTCGAGACCGGCCGAGATGAAGGCAGCAGCGACGATCCCCAGGATGGCGACGATGATGCCGAGTGGACTCGTGAGAAACGTGACGGCGGCACCCGCAACCTTGAGGACCGTGCCGAAGGTCGTGACCGCCTTACCGGTGACGACGAGTGCCGCACCCGCGGCAGCTATCCCTGCGGTCACCGTGAAGATCGTGGCGATCAGCGACTGGTTCTGCGCGATCCACGCCGCGGCTGTCCCGACCGCCTGGGTCATCTTCGCCACGAGTGGGGTCACGATCGGCAGGAGCGCCGATCCGATCGTGACGGCGATGTCGCTGATATTCGCTTTGAGGCGTTTCATCTGGTTGGCAAACGACCCCGCCGAGCGTACCGCGTCGCCC
>CAYNKU010000342.1:0-2627 GCA_964397865.1 uncultured Pirellulales bacterium
GCGGGCTGCGGACTCGTATCCCTTATGGGAACACCGAGCCGGTACGAAAAAAAAATACCCGCCGAATACGATATCTCCGCCCACGCCGGGCAAAAGATACTCGTCCTCGTCGAGCAGCCATCCTGGCTAAACGCCCACGTAAACATGCGCTACTACCTCACAAAAGCGTTTATCAGGAACCTGACCAAAAACACCAAATTACACCCGGAAAACTTCGTCACATACCAGCAGCTCACCGAATATCGCGCAAGTCAGACGGACCTGACTTCGCTTTCGCCCCGCGTTTTCGCACGCGCGCTCAAAGCCGAGCTTATCCTGTACGTCGTTATAGAAACCTTCGAAATGAACCAGCCGATAGAAACGGCCCCTTACAGCGCCGACCTGCGAATAAAAGCCATTCTTCTCGAAACCGACTCCGGAAAGAAACTCTGGCCCGCTCATCAACCGGGAAAAACAGTAAACGTCGGCTTCGACCTCGGGCCCAAAAACTTCGAAATCGCCACTACAAAATTAGCCGCCTCCGCGGCTCATTGCACCGTAAGATATCTGTATAACTGTAAAAAAGCTTATTTTAAGATCGCCGACGATAGAAGTTATCTCGGCTGGGAAAACTGGTAAATTTTTGGAGCAGTAAAATGTACAAAATCCTGATCACTGACAAACTCGCACAGGAAGGTATCGACGTTATCAATTCCGCCGACGGTTTCGAAGCCGTCGTCAAGACCGGCATAAGCGAAGACGAGCTCGCCTCTATTATCGGCGAGTACGACGGCCTGATTATCCGAAGCGGCACCAAGGTAACCGCCAAAGTCCTCGCCAATCCCGGCAAACTAAAAGGCATCGCACGAGCCGGCGTCGGCGTGGACAACATCGACACCCCCGAAGCCACCCGAAAGGGCGTGCTGGTAATGAACACTCCCGGCGGAAATACCCTAAGCGCCGCAGAGCACACCATGGCGCTGATGACCGCGATGAGCAGAAATATCGTCCCCGCCTGCAACAGCCTGAAAGCCGGCGCCTGGGACAGAAAAAAATACATGGGCAACCAGCTAAACACAAAAGTCCTCGGAATAATAGGTCTCGGCCGCATCGGTATGGCAGTGGCGAAAATGGCGCAGGGCTTTAATATGAAAATACTCGGCTACGACCCGCTCGCCGCGCCCGCCGATGCCGAAAAACTCGGTATCGAAGTCACAACCGACCTCGAAAAGATCTTCACCGAATCCGATTACATCACCGTCCACGTTCCCAAAAACGAGCAGACGATCAATATGATCGGCGAAAAAGAGATCGAAACGATGAAACCGACCGTCAAGCTCGTAAATACCGCAAGGGGAGGCATCATCAACGAACAGGCCGTCTATAAGGCGCTCGCTGAAAATCGAATCGGAGGCGCCGCACTGGACGTCTTCCCGAAAGAGCCGCCGGAAAATTCCGACTTCGCAAAATTTGAAAATTGTATAGTTACCCCCCATCTCGGCGCAAGCACCACCGAGGCCCAGATCGAAGTCGCCGTCGAAGCCGCCGAAATCCTTATCGACGCTATCAAAGGCACCGGCATACGTAACGCCCTCAACATACCCTTCAAAGCCGGCGCTTTGCCCGCGATCGTAAACGAGTACATAAACCTCTCTCGGCGAATCGGCTCACTCGCCGGTATCATCACTCCCGGCCAGATCAAAAACATCCAGCTCCAGTATCGCGGCTCGGTTGCCGGGATGCCTGTCGAGCCTGTGACGCTCAGCTTCATAATGGGATTGCTCCAGAGGCATTTCGATATGCCGCTCAATATGGTCAATGCCGGCCTGTTGGCAAAAGAGCGTGGAATAAGTATCGACGAAACAAAAAACACCGAGGCAAAGGACGTCACCGCCAGCTTCAGCGCGACAGTTATCACAGACAAAATCTCCAGAACCATCACCGGCTCGGTCTTCGGACAAAACCTCCTGCGAATCATCGAGATCGACGGCTTCAACGTCGAAATGACACCGCAGGGGCCCGTACTTGTCATCTTCAACGACGATAAGCCCGGCGTCATCGGTGCCGTCGGAACCGTCTGCGGAAAGCACAAAATAAATATCTGCACTATGGGCGTCGGTCAAAAGCTCGAAGAAGAAAAGGCCGTACTCGCCGTAAGTCTCGACAAGGAACCGGACGAAAAAGCTCTCGCCGAATTTGCAAAACTCGATTTCGTAAACGAAATATACATCTGCTGCCTTGACTAAAACCTATACCAAAATCTGCGCAAACAGTGTAGTCAATACAAAAACCTCGAATTTATGAGGTTTGGGGACAATTTTTAAAAGAACATTTTGGAATATCCGATATGGCTGAGCAACTGATAATCAGCATAAGCGGAATGAGAGGTATCGCAGGCGAGAATCTCACTTCCTCGATCGCCGCTGAATACGGCTGTGCCTTCGGGACGTTTCTAAAGGCTGCCGCCGCCCCCGAAAAAAAACTCACCGTCTGTATCGGACGGGATTCCCGACCAAGCGGCCAGATGCTCGCCTCCGCCGTTACCACCGGCCTGGCCACCGTCGGAGTCGATACAATCGATATTGGCCTCGCTGCCACTCCCACCGTCGGCGTTATGTTAAAACACCTCGGCTGCGATGGCGGCGGCG
>CAYNKU010000343.1:0-2579 GCA_964397865.1 uncultured Pirellulales bacterium
ACTATGAGAAATGGAGTAGCCATTAAAACCTCCAACTACGATCGGGACAATGTCATGCCTTTTCTATTATCTCATTTGTTGGCAAAAGATTATTTATGAACCCAATCAATCCCTCATAACCAGATGCATAACCTTTCGTACCTTCCTGTTCGCGTTCCGTTTCGACTTTACTATTACCTTTGTAAACTATGACCCGTACTGATTTCCGCTTGAAGTATCTAAAGTCACTCAATTGTTTAGCAAAAAGTATTGCCCCCAAATTGGTGATATCCCATCTACCTGCTTGAGATGGCTTTATCATTTCATCAGTTTTTAATCGTTCAAGAATAGCATCTCGATTGTCAGGCAAATCAAGCCCAAGTAAATCAAAATAAGCAGGATAATTAAGCAGCCGAATTACTTCTTCACTCATAACGTGCTCTGCGGCAATCAGTTCTTCGAAAGGTGTTTTGTCAAAAAGCCGCCATAGCTTACGTTCCTTTTCGGAAAAATCTTTTAGCTTTTTCTGACACGAACCAACTCGTATATACTCAATTCCTCTAAATTGTACCGGGCTGTGAGATGCTCGGGTTATTTCGAGAATTATTACCTGCTTATCATCCACCAGAACTTCATAAAAACAAAACTGTATTTTAGGATTCAGCAAACGCAACAGCCAGTTTTCCAATTCTTCGTTCCCTTTTCGCACTTGCCTCGGTCGAAATGTAGTACCCACTATGTCATGAGTATCATTATCAATACCCCAAACCATATAGCCATTGGCTTTCTCACACAATGCTGCAGAATTAGCCAAGGCAGAAATATATTCTCCTATCTCTACGGGGTTATCATTGTTTTCCTTAAATTCAACCCATTCTGTTTCTTTGGGCAAATCTTTCAATTCCCGTAAAAGTCCCTGTAGATATTCGCCCGTTCTGCCTATTGTCATTATACAGTCTTTCTTATATCAATATCAATTCTACTGGTCACTGCTGTGATTCGATTTAATAAATGAGTCAATTTTTTCTTTACAAATCCTCTCTGTAATCTCATGCAGCTTCTTGACGCCCCGGGGGAAATGGGAGTGTTGGGGCTCGAACCCAAGACCTACGCATTAAAAGTGCGTTGCTCTGCCAAACTGAGCTACACTCCCGAGGTTTTTCAATCGCTCTTAACAGATTCTAAACGCTTTGGCGAAAAAGTCAACAGCGAGTACATTTTACGTCGCTTTGATTTCGATTATAACGCCAAAGCCCTTTTAGAGCTAAGCGAAAATCGAAAATCACAGCGAATCATATCACAAAGCCGGGGAGTCAAAGAGCCTATCCGGATAGGCTCTAACGGCAAAAGAGGTTTTTTGCAAGAAAAATAAGCCAAAAACGTCGATTTGGGGCAAAGATCGCATCCCGGCGTTGACATAAGAGGCATTAGCGAATAGCATATTATTTTTGTAAACAGATACTAAGGAGCAATTGGCAATGACTAACGTAACACTGATCACAGGCGACGGGATCGGCCCGGAGCTTGCAGAAGCGACACGAAGATGTATCGACGCGACAGATGCGGGGATAAACTGGGAGCCGGCCGAAGCCGGTACGGAGGTGATGGCGCGGACTGGAAGCCCCCTGCCGGAGGAGACTGTCGAATCGGTCAAGAAAAACGGCGTCGCCCTGAAGGCGCCGATTACTACGCCGGTGGGAACGGGATTTCGCAGTATCAATGTGCACCTGCGGCAGCAGCTCGATCTGTACGCGTGCCTGCGGCCCTGCAAAAGTTACGCAGGGGTTCGCAGTCTGTATAAGAATATCGATCTTGTGGTAGTCAGAGAAAATACCGAGGACCTTTACGCCGGTATCGAATTCGAGAAGGGTAAAGACGATACGGCTGAGTTGATAGATTGGATAAACAAGCGAAGCAGTCGAAAAATCGGGCCTAACACCGGAATAAGTATCAAGCCTATTTCTGTGGAGAGCACCGAGCGGATAGTACGTTTCGCGTTCGATTACGCGCGGAAAATGGGCCGGCGGAAGGTCACGAGCGTTCACAAGGCCAATATCATGAAATTCTCGGACGGCCTGTGGCTGGAGGTCAGCAGAGAGGTCGCCAGGGACTATACCGATATCGAATTCGAGGATCGGATAGTCGATAATATGTGTATGCAGTTGATCCAGAAGCCTGAACTTTACGATGTTATCGTTTTGCCCAATCTTTACGGCGATATAATCAGCGATCTGTGCGCGGGGCTGGTGGGCGGACTCGGCGTTGCGCCGGGCGCCAATATCGGCGAGAAAGGCGCCATCTTCGAGGCGACCCACGGCAGCGCACCGAAATACAAGGGGCAAAACAAGGTCAATCCGGTGGCGTTGATACTCAGCGGTGTTTTGATGCTCAGGCACATCGGTAAAATGGCCGAGGCCGACAAGCTCGAGAACGCGGTTGCGGCGGTAATTGCCGAGGGCAAAAGCGTGACATACGATCTCAAGGCCGACCGCAACGATCCCACGGCCGTGGGAACCAGTCAAATGGCCGACGCTATTATCGAGAAAATAAGGACTTGTAAATAAATTAGGTTTTATTTTGGCGTTAGCGAGGACAAGGCC
>CAYNKU010000344.1:0-2573 GCA_964397865.1 uncultured Pirellulales bacterium
AGTTAGCCAGCGTTGAATTGCTCTCCGCACTCGCCAGACCGCCGCCGAAGACTCCTGTTAAGTTTTCCCTGAATTCGCAGCTTGACAATATCAGACTGCTGTCCCATGAATCCGACATACCGCCCCCGTTGAACTCCGCCGAATTGCCGATAAAGATGCAGTCGGTCAATACCGCTTCGGCGCTCCAGCTATCCATCCCGCCTCCGTAGCTGGCGTAGTTCTCCGTAAAGGTGCAGCCGGTCAGTACCGCCCCGCTGTAATAGTTATGGATCCCGCCCCCATAGTGACTCGCGGAGTTTTTGATAAAGGTGCAGTTAATTAGTGCCGCTCTGCCGTGATCATTCAGCATCCCGCCGCCTCTGTCGTAAACCGATGTATCATTTGCATTGCCGCCGGTTATCGTAAAACCGTCAAGGATAGAGGTGTTGTCCGTCCCGGCCGTCGTTACCACATGGTAACTGTTTTCGCCGCGGCTTGGCGCAAACAGCAGCTCGGAAAGCTCGTTTACATCTGTATCATCTCCCGCAAGATCGCCGCTGAGAACAGTTTTATAGATTTCAATATCTCTTATATCAGGATTTGCTTCCCCCGCGCCGCCGTAGCCGCCCCTCATCGCGACGCCGCTTTTAAGTTCGAAAGCGGCTTTGCGGTCACCGCTGCCCTCAGGATTGGCTCGATCGCGGTCGGGTTTGTAAACTCCCGCCGCCGCCCTTATTTCATCGCCTCGCTTCGCCTCCGCCAGCCCATCCTGCAGATACACGAAGGCATCGGCCCAGCTCGTGCCGTCATTGGCACCGCAGGCATCGGCATCGACGAATATAATTCTGCTCGCCAGCGCCTTGATACAAAAATTAGCCGAGTTCTCCAATTCGAACAGGTCAAACCAGTACGGCCCGCTGCGGTAATAACTTTGACCCGCTTCGGCGCTCGATTCGACAAATACACCCGGCCACTCCTCGTCGAGGCGCATCTTGCCCATAACATCGGATTTATCGATAAAAAAGTCTTTAGGATAAATCACGGTATCTGGATTCGCCGCAGGGGGGGCTTGTATTTTCCGGCCGCGACCCGGCCCGAGCAAAACAGGAATCTCACTGCTCCGGTCGTAAGAATGACCGCCCCCTGAAAGAAAAACATAAACATAAAAATCTTCCCCGCCCAATAACGAAACCGGCGATTCGAGCTCTATCGTGTGCAGCCCCCTGTATTCGATAATCCCTGACTCCTCGGCAAGTTCGTCGAGCAATTCCCCGTCCTCGAACCGGTCATAAACCCTGACCGTAAATGCAGCGTTATCGACGGCCGTATAAAAGCTCACCGATTTAATAACCTCGGCACCTTCGGCATAAAATACGTTGAAAGCCTCGTTACAGCCCGCCATAATATCGCGCCTGCCGTGATAGTCATGATAGTAAATCCTGCTGTACCGAAGCGGCTCGACATTCTGAAAAGATACCGCCCCCATTTCAGGGTGCTGCCCGCAGTATTTGTCGTAATACGAGGTCCAGAAATACCCCTCCTCACCGTACCATATCCCCCAACTGTTCTTGCACAGCCATGCCCCCGGCCCCTGCGGCGCCTGCGTCTGCTTGTCATCGTCCCAACCCGTGATAGCCACCGCATGCCACGGATCGCGGCCGTCGTTGGGGTCCTGGTAATGCACATTATTCCACCACATATCCGACCGCCACCCCAGCGCCGTCGCCACCGCCCCATGCTCTCGGATCGCCTCTTTTATAATGTCGATATTCTCCAGTTGCGACCCCGCCGCATACCACTCGATGTCACGAGCATAGTAATAATGATAACTGTCATCATACCTCGGCGGCGCCGTTATAAACAACTGGCCGTCTATGTCCCTTACAGCCCCCTCGCCCCTGGCCAGATAGGCCGCCGATACAAGGTAATCGCCCCCCATGTGAACTGTCAGACCGTAACCCGTCGGCGGATCGATATCGTCATTGTTGTGTTCGTTAAAACCGTTCCACCAGTCAAGATGATATTCCGCCAGAGCGGGCTCACCGAACTCACCGGCTGCTGTCCAGTTGCCCGTGACCAGCAGATTGCTTTCCATCGAAGCCATTGTTCCATGCGTCCAGCACGTGCCGCTCATTTGGTTTTTTACTGATGTGACATAACCGTCATCCCTCAGGTCGTACGAATCACCCCATACCGTCGGCGTCAATAAATAAACCGCCAGAACGATCGCCGGCATAATAATTGATTGTCTTTTCATTATCACCTTCTCCTCCCAAATCTTTGTAGGGTGGGGTCTTTACCCCACCAAATTGTCTACACGCTGTACGCTAATATACGCACGACGCTCAAACTGACCGATTTCAAAGAAATCGGTCAGTTTGAGTAAAGTCATTTTACCATAAAACCCGACTAAATTCAACCCCCGCCGAAATTCACGGCCTGATGAAATTAAAATTGTCCGCTTGTGCCACAGGTAACCATAAAATATTTCCAACCCCCGCACCCGTTTTTTCCAACCCCCGCAACCATTTTTTCAAAGCCCCGCACGTAAGTAAGGGGATAAAAACTATGTGACAAAAATTAAAGAGACTACA
>CAYNKU010000345.1:0-2569 GCA_964397865.1 uncultured Pirellulales bacterium
GTAGGATCCACTCCATTAGTTTGATGCAGGAAATAATCCGTCGGATACCCGTTCTCTGGTACATCTCCGTCTAACCAGAGATCATTTTTCACCACCTTTTCTGCCACCCCAAATTTATTTCGTTTGAATCCGTAATGATGTGCTGGGATCTTCCTTAGCGCCCCCAACCCAATTTTCCCCTGGTGTTTCCCACGAGTGATCGGCTCCCATACGAGCGCCTGCAGGCTGAACCCCATCCCGATACTATCCAATCCCGCTGCGATATGATGGTTTACCGAGCCGTCCATAAACTCGGTCAGTACGTCCTTCACAAAATCCGCAATATCGGTGTCCGCCTTATCGTTCGATGCCGGATCGATTTCCCATCCCACCGCCGCCACTTCCTGCCGGCGGGTTTGTAAACATGAATGCGCTACCGGATCCCGCTCCACTGTATCACGTAAATACTTGATTCCTTTTTTCTTAATTACCGCATCGGGATTCTGATCCGCCAGGTTCCCCCACACCGACATATAATTCGACCGCACCGACACAATATCCCCCAACTTTGTCACCGGCGTTTTCTTCGCGAACCGTTCCTGATAAAATCCTTGTGCTGCCTTAAATATATTTCCCATCTTATCCCTAATATTCTAATCTACTCTTGTCAAATCCCCATCAAACGCCCCGATATTATCCCGCCATCCCCGTGATTCATCATACTGCCTGCTGGTTTTCCGTTCACTCCCCACCGACTTCAACTGATCCATATCGATCACCTTGCACACGATTCCCCCATGTACTCCCAGCATTGCGCAGATCGGATGATCATCATGGATATCTTCTGTGGGACTATGTAGATCTAACCTGTCACCATGCCACTCCCGCTGACACTTGGTAAACTGCTCCTTGCAATCCTTCCATATCCGCTGCGGCTCCTGTATTCCCCCTGCCCTTTGTATCTTGTTTAATTCCTCCCGCTGGTCGTAATAAAAATCCCAACTGCCCGCCAGCTCCAACGGCGCATCAATAAAAAACCGCTGGGTATTGATGGCATCCGATATATTATTCGCCATCCAACTTTTGTTTACCGGTCCGCTTATGTTCGGCTCCTTGGGCGGTTTCATCCCCCCCTGGAACTGTACTCCGATCACATTGAATCCACATTGACGGAATCGATCCTCCATATCCCCACGATCACCTGTGGCATCCAATATCACCGTGCCCCCGCCGCTAAATAACCCTGCGAATGGTTTGGTATCCGTCCGGATCTGCCCCATCTGATCGTCGTACCTGATTCCGTCGTATGCCCACATCCGCCACAACGTTGTCACCGGCATCGTAGGACCACCATCCGTTCCGATCAACCTATCCCGCCAATCCGCGGTCATCAAATACACGATGGTTTGATCCCGATCCTTCGCCACATCCACCGCCAATATCGGAACCACCCCCTTCGGCCATCCTTCATCACCACCCAATAACCGTATCAAATCCTCCACATTCTGAACAACTCCCCCGGGACGCCGAATCAAAAACCTTAAAAATATCTCCTCAGTCACAAACTGCTTTTTATCTAATATAAACTTATTATAATACTTCATTTGCATGAAGTCGCTGTCAACCCCTTTACGCACACATTCGTTATTGTAATGCAGCCTATAGGCGCCGTGCCGGAAATGATTCTCCAATGCATGTTCGCAGGTCACATTGAAATACGCTGGCGGTTCCTGTCGCTGGATCCGGTTCCCTTCACGATAAAACAGATCATCCGCGCCGCTGGCGGTGCCGATAAATACATACGTGGCATTCGTCGCCGCGCCCATCGGCTTGATTTCTTCCTCGAACTTCCGCTCCGTGATATCCTGGCATTCCTCCAATGCGATCAAATGATAGGTCGCGCTTTCAACCTCACTCTCTTCCGATGCCGACGATGCATCGATCATCCACCATTCCATCTCCTCGTCTTGCCCTGAATCATTTCTAAATACCCGTTTACACCAGTATTGGCTGTTGTTATCCTTTTCGGCGGTCAACTGAAATTGCTTCTCGAAGGGTTTCAATCGCTTCCGGATTCGCCGTAAATCATTCTGCGCCTGTCCCCCCTTTGGTCCGAATATACCACACTGAAATCCATCCTGGAACCGCAGTGCCGTATCACCCATATTCTGCATCCGCATCATATTGATCGCCACTGCCAGAAACGTTACCGCTAATGAAAATGCTTCCGTCTTTCCAATCTGACGGGCGAATAATACATAAATGTATTTTAGATGTTCCTGCAGCTCCTCTGATGATAACCGGTTGAATATCGTGGAAAACACTAACTTATGGATAAATTCCCACTGCTTCGGCAGTAACACATATCCCGACGGTAATATCTCGCCGATAAACTTGTCAATGAACGCATCAACCCACTGTTCTAACTGTATATCCCTTTCCATAATTCTCAATTACTCTGCGTCCTCCGCGCGAGGTTCTGGAAATGTCGGCATGATGCTTCTTACCGCCGCCAATAAATTATCCCCCGCCTGCGCTTCCTTGGTGCTCCGCGGCGTCAGTTCCCAATCCGACAGCGTAAATCCCATCT
>CAYNKU010000346.1:0-2554 GCA_964397865.1 uncultured Pirellulales bacterium
CATTGTCAAGCTATCAGCTGTTATTTTGTTATTAGCGAGTTTTAACTGCGCGGTCGGCGAGGTCAGTTCCGAAGAGGCAGCATCGTGGTGGCCTGAGCCAAATAAGCCTATGACTTATATAGGTGTGCCGGGTTTTTTGGGGACGCCGGCGGTTTTGTGGAACGCGTCGATACTGGTTTCGCCATATCCGGCTATAGGATTCCATAATTTCGATACTGAGACGGGTGCGTTTCGGTTCGGGTATTCACCGCTACTTGGCAACGAACTGGCGGGCAACGAATCGGGGATGCTGCAAATTGAATTTTCGTTTGGCGATGAGTTTTTTCTGCCTGACAGGTTCGACGCTTCGGCAGGTCACTATTCGCGGGCGATAGTCGACGGTAGACTCCCCGCGGTTATACATACATTCCTTCAGGGAGATGTCGAGTGGAAATGTATTGTTTTTTGCAGGATGTTAAGCGGCGCGCCTACGGCGGTGACGGGCGAAGAGATAATGATAACCGATGTGCAATGGACGGCCAAGAATCTTTCGGATAAAGATGTAAAGGCGCAATTTAACTGTCACTTTAATGCTTCACATTTTAATAACGGCCATCCGATGAGGCTGATGAAAAAAGCGGCGCGTTATTTTCACAGAATAAAATATGATGCCCGTGAAAAAATGGTGATCGACGACAGGGGTATCGCGAGACTGGCGGTTGAGCCTTTTGAAAACAGTGAAGCTGCTTTTTATGTGGCGGATGAGGGAATCGCGAAATCGCAGCGGCATCTTGTCGAGGCGGGTTTGCACAGGGATATACTTTCGTTCGAGATCGATCTAAAGGCGGGGAAAAGTTCGAAGCTTCGGCTGATGATACCGTTTTACGCGGTTAAGCCAAAGGAATTGAAGCCTGTTTTCGCGAGCAGCTTTGATGAGGAGTTAGAGAGGTTCAAGGCGTTCTGGAATAAGGAACTTTCGGGCGTAAAGATACCCGATAGACTGGTTAATGATACTGTTGATTCGTATTTGGCGGGGCTGATGATCTGTACGCACCGTAAGCCTAAGGCGGGCTTCTGGATGATCAAGACGAGTCCGTTGACATACGAAGGGCCATGGGTGGGAACGAACGCGGCTTGTGCTTACGCGCTGGATGTTCTGGGTAAGCATGTGTGGAGCAGGAGGATACTGGATGAATTTATCGATAACCAGGTGACGATACCGGCGTCGATAAGCAGGAACCGGATGGCGAAGATCGCTTTTAATAATCCTGATGATCGCTCGGAAGGGTTTAGTTCGCATCCGGGTTATCTGGCGCATATTCCAGGCTCTGGTGCGGGGCTTTGGGGCAGCGATCATGGGTGGTGTATGTGGGCGATCGCCAGGCACGCGTGGCTGACGAATGACTGGGACTGGTTCAGGAAAAACGCTGACAAGATGTCCCTGGCGTGTGAATGGATCGCTGAGCAGCGAAAGAGGACCATGCTCTATGACGAAAACGGCCAGAAGAGATTGTCGTGGGGCCTGCTGCCGGCGAGGAGGTCGTGGGACTGGGGGTTCGGGCATATATTCTGGGGTGAGGCGGTGACGTATGCGGGGCTGCGGGATATCGCGGAATGTCTGAAATATATCGGCCACGAAAAAGCGGATGAGTATATCGCCGAAGCTGAAAATTATCGCTCTGATATCATAACCGCGGCAACGAGAGGGCGCAACTTGGCGAAACCTGTACCGCTTGCCGATGGTACTACGATACCTTATGTTCCGATGGGGACGGAACTGTTGGATTACGCGGCGCCGGACTGGACGTATCTTGCGTGCGGGCCATTGTATCTGGGTGTGCATGGGGTTGTAGACGCTGACCACGAACTCATTGATCAGACTTTCGCTGTGTTGGAAGCGGGTGTGCCGGCGGAGAATGGCAATGAGAGATTGACGGCCGGCGAGAATGGCGAGGACAGGTTGTACTACTGGTATCACAGGTTGATCGTCGATGAGCCGGGGTGGACGCCTCATTCTCATTTATATATCCAAAGAGATGAGCTGGATAAACTGTTCGAGGCTTATTACAGCTTTGTAAGCGGCGGCGGGCAGTATGTGGATTTGCGAAGTGAATGGGAAAAGCGTGACAATGTGCCGTGGGTGACGTGGGCGAAGGGGCATTTTACCTGGGTGACGCGGAATTTGCTGCTGCGGGAAAAATCCGATACGCTGATTCTGGCCGGTTCCTGTCCGCGGGCGTGGCTGGCAAAAGGCAAGACGCTCGCAGTGAACGCCCTGCCGACAACTTTCGGCAAGGTCAGTTATAAGCTGGATGTTTCAGAAGACGATGCTATCAAAGGCAAATTCGATTTCGATCTATACAGGCAGCCGGAAAAGATAATGCTGCGTCTTCGCCGACCCGGAGGGATACTTCCCAAAGAGGTTCGCATAAACGGTAAGGTTATCAGGCAAAAGGCCGGCGAATGGATCGAACTGACACCGGACACAAAAACGACGCTTGTCAAATATTGATTCACAGAATCGCAAAAATACCAAAAAATTTTTAAAAAACCTTTGACAAACCAGTTAACTCCG
>CAYNKU010000347.1:0-2539 GCA_964397865.1 uncultured Pirellulales bacterium
TTATCTTCCGCTTTTATGTATTCGGAACAAGTTCTCATAGTTACATAAATATTGTATATAGATGACTTTACCCTGTTTTACATTGATTCGTTTCAGCCAATCGTGCCCTCATCTTCTCACCGCGAAGGCGAAGCGCGTGCCATCTGGGTCATTGTTACACCCCTTTGTCTCAACTCACCGTTCATAATATGAAACCATACAGCACTGGGGTTCTTGGCTGAATTGCCTTTTGTGCGGAGATAATCAGCTTTACGGATCGCTTTAGCCCGTAGGTCATCAAGCATATTCATCGGTACAGACTTCTTGACCCTGGACCACCAAGAGGCAAATGCTCCCCATTCTGACCGAGTTTTTAAGTTATGCAAATCATCCGAATATCCTAATGCCCGCACGATCTCCCATCCAAATGATTCGGCATCAGGGTCCTGCCAGTGGTCCGGGAGCCACTCGCTAAGAACAGTTCCAATATGCTGCGGATTGCGGTGGCGACGAATAGCCGAGTGGGCCGGCTTTAGCAGGAAATGCCGTTTAGCCGACCCAGCTTCGGTTTCTATCGGGTTTTCGGGTTTCTCGGGTTCTAATGCTTCTATCTGCTGTGTTTCTGTTTGCTGTGCTGCTTTTTTGCTAATCCGTTCTTTTTTCCTCTTCTCTGTTTCTCCCGAAACCCGTAAGGGTTTTGTCTCTTCTCTTTCTTCTCTTTCTTCTCTTCTACTCTCCTCTACTCTACTCTCCCCTGCGCGTGCGCGCGTGCGCGTAGCAATTCCCGTGCCTGCTGTTCTGCCCCGCTTTAATTTCGAGCGGGTCGAGCCGCCCTTGCCCCCTGTATCTGCTGAGCGGGCCTTGCCACCCTTCTTGGCCTTGGGCGATTTGCAGTATCGGATAAACGGCGTCGGTTCGCCATAACAGTCCTTGGCATCCAGAAGCGGTCCCAGGTCCGGCTTACTGTTCAGTATGGGTATCTTTTTGGCTAACCATGCCGGATCGGCCGGGAATATATGCAGTCCGCTACGGGCCGCATATAGCCATAGGGCTATAATCAGCATCCGGGCCGAATCATCCAAACTTCCAAAACCATCGTGCTCCAGGAGGCTCGTATATAGCTTTAACCAATCGTTATTGCTGCCCTTCATTCGAGGTTGGGCCTTCTTCCAGTTAATTATCTCAAAATAATGATTATCAACCGATATATTAGAATTGATTTGTTTCTTTTTCTTTGCTTTTGCCATCCTTGACCCGCTTTGAATAAATCTACATATTCAGCCAGGGCGTTCTTTTGTTAACTCTTTCTTTCATTTCTTTCGTGTATTTGTGCCAAGTCCACAGCCCATATAGTGACAATAACCAAAACGCAGAAAATAGAACTGTTTGTGCATATTCACCTATTCTTGCGTTGTGCCAGGCCCAGTAGGCGTTGCTTATCAGCCAAAGTGCGAATCCCTGCCAATAACCTTTTGTATTTAGATAAAGGCCGACCAGGGCGATGATTGCCATAATCAAGCTCATTGCTCATCCCCCATTTCCAATATACAAACTTCCGCCTGGCAGCCATGGTCCCAGCATAAACATTGCACCCCTTTATATGGGCATTCATGTACCTGCTGGGTTTGCGGAAGCTCGCTCTCCGGTAATCCCCACAACTGCTCATCTGTCAATGGCTTGTTCATATTGTTTTTCTGATGTTCTGTCGAAAGCGCCTCCCTGCGCTCTCGACAGAACAAATGCTCATCAGAGAAAACTTACACGATATATTTTATTGTTTGGCTGAAAGATGCCTAAAACCTCGAACGGCATTCTCAATATTGAGACTCGATTTGATCAAATCTTCTAATTTGGGAGCGACTTTAGCCCATATATCCGGTTGATTTGTTTTAATATCCTCAAGAACGGTTGCCAATACTTCACCACCCTTATAGTAAGTATCACGCTCATTAGTCGCTTTTTGGAGCTTAGGCTTGATTTTTTTGTATGTTGCGAATATGCCACCAGCCGCCGTAACAACAGGTATCAAAGCAGGCCAGAAAACAGATAAAGCTTGAGTAATCGTTATCCCTGTTTCAGCTCCCTGCTCAATCTGACCAGCAATATTAGGGTCTAAATCATACCGTTTTTCACCTGTTTCTTCATCAGTAGTTGTGATACAACCTATACAACAAAAAACCATCAACATCGTTACTACAATTCCCTTTTTCATTCTGTGTCTCCTTTCTGAATTAGTTATTAGTTATTAGTTCATCGTTCATCTTCATCGTCCGCAATTGTTCCATCATATAATTCTTCTGCAGCACCGAAATCAAGCTCAGAAATATTTGCTATAATGGGCCTGTCTTTTGTATCGTGTATGTGCCCCTTTGCAGAACTAAATCCTTTTATTCCTAAACATCTATAGCAATAGCCTGAACTTCGACAAGTATCCCTGCCACAACCAAGACAATTCATAAGCTCATTTTTAGGGTTTATGATTGTCATTTCTCGATAACTTCTCTAATTGAGTCCTTCCATTTGACCAGCTTTTCTATGGCCAACTGGTTATAGATTGCCC
>CAYNKU010000348.1:0-2529 GCA_964397865.1 uncultured Pirellulales bacterium
GGTGGGGTGATCTGCTTCCCGGGTTCGTAACATCTTTTTTCGGGCTGGGCTCGTTAGTCCATCGGGCGCGCGGTGGGTGAATCATTCTCGCTGAGGTATATGTTCCGCCGTTCTCAGGGTCTGTACAGTGATTATATGATGATGTGGTGGGGGACCGGCATGGGGTCATGGTTCTGGCTGGTCCTGATCCTTGGCTGTGGATGGTTCTTCTGGTGGGGGCCTCGCCCGGGATACTGTCGAAGGCTTAGGGAGACCCCTCTTGAGTCAGCGCGTGGAAGGTATGCCAGAGGTGAGATCTCGTGGGAGGAGTTCGAGGAGATTCTTGGAAACCTCCAGAGCTCTAGTAGTGTCCCTTAACTTCTGAGACTCACCTTCGCGACGAATCATGAAGTACACGCAGGACATAGCTTCAGCTTCGTCAATTCCCAATACCTGATACTGTTCTTCTCCCCGCGTAGATCAACTCAGATCGTGCGCCCACATTGACAGCATATGAAAAAGTAGGCCATGAGCGTTGCGCTTATCCGAGATGATAAAAAAGTAAGGTTGGTCTTTATTGGGACGGAAAGAGTGTAATAATGCGCGGTACTGTCAAGGCACGAATAAAGAGAGGTATATCTGCACAAGTGTAAAGATAGCAGCCACTGCACCCAAGAACACTTCAGCTTTAGCTAAACGATCTTGAGTGTTCGAAGACTTACCTAGGGCATTAATTAATTCGGAAGTTAGTATCTCCATTTGACTTCTTACCCTAAGTGCAAAAACAAGTTGACCTCGACTGAGTAATCTGCCATCCTCAAGATAATATTCAACTGATAAACCGTCAAGTGCTGTATTATACTGTGTTTCAACTGTAAACTGGGTTAGTCCAGAAGCGGGAGTTCTGTGGACCATGTCAAATCTTTGTTCAGCAGCAACTCCTAAAGGTCCAATGTTTGTGGGATCGTAAACATCAAGCGCATCTGCAATCTCAGCCCACTTAACATGATAACCTGTATTTATCCCGGGGAAAGGCACTCTAGAAATATTTTTGTATATAATTGTACCGCGGAGAATTGTCCATTCATCTACTTCCTCAGGGGCTTCTATGCGAACTTCTAATTTGTATGGCCCTGTAGAAGACTCCATTATACTCCATTGTTAATTGTTATTTGTATATATGAGTTATTAACAGCACATTCTATGGGAAATTAGTGGAACTAGCTAAAAAAAAATTTATGAATTAGATTTATTACTTTCAATTATCACAATGTCACTATGAGTTATTTCGATTATGAAGCTTTTTCAATTTTATCAGGTTTAATAATGGATGGCGAACTACACCTTCGGGACTGTGTTATTAAAGAAGTTACATTCGATAATGAAAATATCAAAGAGATCGTGAAATGGAATCTTACAAATATACATTATTCTTATTCGGATTTTCACGACAGTTATTCGTTCTTAAAGACACTGGGCTTAAATTATATAGTGAATTTTCACTGTAAAATTGGTTTTGAAATGGAATATGATGGAGATAGATACATTTATGATGAAACAGATATAGAAAAACAGAAACAATTTTTGTATGTATTAATAACTTGTTTTAGATTATTTAAGAAGGGTATAGTAGGTACAAATTATGTAACACTCCGTAGATTAAAAAAACATAGTCAAAACAATGAAATAAATATAGTTGGAATTGGTAGGAGAGTGTTTTTAGATATACAAAGATATGATCCTTTTAATAAAACTTTAAGAGGTTATAAAATTGAATCTACTCAAAAAGAAGAGTTCATTATTTTTTATAATAAATATGGTAATAAAGTCAAACATGCACCTAAAAATGTAAACAAATCAATAGAATGGTTAAATAAATCTTACACAGAAATTAATGTCGAAAACATTATTTTAAGTTTAATAATATCTTTAGAAACCTTATACAAAACTGGTTCAATCCGATTAATATTAAGATGCACTTATAATCTGACTGAAGATCCAAATGAAAGAGAGAAAATATATAATAATTTGGATAAAGCTATTGATTTAAGACATTCAATAGTACATGGTGCCAGTCCTGATAAAGAAGAATGTGATAGATTGATACATATTATTAAACAATACTTGAGAGAATCAATATTAATTTTTCTTGATTATGACAATCCCACTGTTTTATTAAATAACTTAGATATGAAAATAAAAAGAGGCATATAGAAAATCAGGTACTATTGAGACAAATTAGAGGTTCATTCCATATAACGAAGGAACGTTTATCTCTCGTTAAAAACGAAAAGGGGGTTAGAACTCTACACACCGTTACGCGCACTAAACACTGGAAAAAGTATATAATATCCTGAACAGA
Organism: uncultured Pirellulales bacterium; assembly: GCA_964397865.1. GTDB lineage: Bacteria > Planctomycetota > Phycisphaerae > Sedimentisphaerales > Anaerobacaceae > CAYNKU01. The sequence goes on from CAYNKU010000348.1 coordinate 2,342, forward strand.
ACTGCCTTATATTTCTCTGTGACTTGGGTAGGTCTACCTGCCGAGAGGGTTAAAATATGGAAGACATGGTTAGCCCTTACAACGGAATAGGGCTGGAGGTTTCATGATGGAGATCGGCTTGATCGGGGCAGGTAAGATGGGTGAATGTTTTTACCCGGCATCTTCTCGACAAAGGGCATAACCTGAGA
>CAYNKU010000349.1:0-2523 GCA_964397865.1 uncultured Pirellulales bacterium
GCCTGGGGGCCCAGACGTTATTTTGCCAGTTGGCGAAGAGGGTGTCGGCGATATTGACGCGGACCTTGTTTTTTATTGAGGGGGTGTTGCAGAGGTCGCCGATGTGGCTGCCGTTAGCCATTTTTTCGTGGAAGCATCTGGGATTGGGGATCGAGCCGAAATGGTTTTTCATCGCACCGGTGATTCCGCAGCCGTGTTTTTTCATCAGGCAGAGATTTATGATGTGGTCCGATTGGGTATAGGCCATCGGCATCCAGAAGTTTCCTTTTTTGCCGCGGTCGAGGCCGGGTTTGTCTTTCGTGAATGTCACGGATTCGGATTTGTCCCAGACGTTGTTTGTGCTGTCGACCCATTTGACGCCGGGGAATTTGCAGCGGGCTTTCATTATGACGGGGTGGAACCATCGTATGGCGTCGAGAAGTGTGATCTGTTCGGCGGGGACGCTGAGCTCGTTTATGAGGTCGTCGAGTATGGCGTTTACCAGCGGCATTGTCTGGTCCATGCGGTTGGTGGTGATCTTTTCGTCATAGGAGGCGTTGTTCATATTCATTTTTATCGCGAAGGTGTGTTTTGTCGAGAAACCGGGCAGGAGTTTTTTCCAGGCGTCGGCGGAAGATGAGGTATCGGTTAGTTCCCTCAGGCCGCGGTCGAGCATTTCGGCGACGACATCGTCGTTGATATAATCGAAGTATCGCTCTTTGGTTTTTTCGACGGCGTCATCGCGGCCGGCTTCGACGGTATGATTCCAGGGATAGTTGGCGGAATAGTCCCAGGGTTTGGTCGCTTTGGAATTGTGGATACGTACGATCCTGGATTTAGCGGGGGGAGTTTTATCGTCGGCATAAAGAGGTTTGAGGCAGGTTGCTACGACGGCGGCGGATGAGGCTTCGAGAAAAGTTCTTCTTGAGATAGGGGCGGTCTTTTTCATTGCGTTGCTCCTTTTATAGTTAAAATGTTCGTTGGACTATTTTTCCTGTTTGTCTGATTATGGCGGATTTTATCAGAATTGCAAGTATTTCAAGGCCGGTGGGCGGGCAAAAGGCGAGTTTTTTATGCTTGCTTTGGGGTATAAGTATTGCTATATCTGGCGGTTAATATGACTTATCTGGCGGTTCCAATAGCGGCGGGTGATTTAGAGCAGGCGCGGGAGCAGATCGCTTTAGCGAAGGGCCAAGGCGCCGAGATGCTGGAACTGCGCCTCGACTATATGAAAGTGCTGAGTGTCGAGGGTGCAAAGGCTGTGATAGCGGCGGCGAGGGAGATTTGCGGAGCGACTGCCTTGATAGTTACCTGCCGGGACAAGCGAGAGGGCGGGGTAAAGGATTATCCGCTGCGGCTGCGGGTCGATGTTCTTGTCGCGGGGCTGAAGGCGGGGGCGGAGTTCGCAGATTTCGAATATGAAAACTGCTCCGATACGGTAAACCAGGAGCGGCTGCAGAGGACGGTAGCCGAGAGCGGCAGGGGCAGGCTTATCATCTCGGCCCATAATTTCAAGGGCGGGTTCGAGAATCCGGGCGGTCTTTATCGCAGGATCACTACGGCGTTTCCGGCGGCGATACCGAAACTTGTTTATCAGGCCGGTCATATCAACGATTGTTTCGAGGCGCTGGATCTGCTGCGGCGAACGAGCGGGGACCGGATAGTATTGTGTATGGGCGAGGCGGGGGTTGTTACGAGGATACTGGCGAAAAAGCTGGGCGGCTTCGTGACTTTCGCGGCGCTTGGCGAGGCAAACGCGACGGCGCCGGGGCAGTTGACGGCAGGGCAGTTAAAGGGAGTTTATCGCCATGATTTTATAAATGCCGATACCGAGCTTTATGGTGTTGTGGGTTCGCCGATAGGACACTCGAAGAGCCCGGTTGTTCATAATGGTCTGTTTGATAAGGCGGGGGTGAACAAGGTGTATCTGCCATTGCTGGTCGCCGGCGGCAGTGAAGAGTTCGCGAAGTTTATGGAGAATATTCTGCGGCGAGGCCGGATGGGGTTTCGGGGGCTTAGTGTTACGATCCCGCATAAGGTCAACGCCATTGAGTTCGTGCAGGGGAAAAAGGGATATGTTGAGCCGGTTGCGGCGAAAATCGGTGCGGTCAATACGGTACTTATTGGTAAAGACGGGACTTTGAAGGCGTACAATACCGATTGCACAGGGGCGCTCGAGGCGATTATTTCGGGGATGGGTATCGAGAGGGAGGATTTGAAAGCCCTTGAGACGGCGGTTGTTGGTGCCGGCGGCGTGGCGAGGGCGATAGTAGCCGGACTGCGCGAGGCGGGGGCGAAGGTGTGGATATATAACCGGACGGTTGAGAAGGCGAAAAAGCTGGCGGGGCAGTTCGGCTGCGGGTTCGCGGGACTCGAAAAACTCAGGGATACCGAGGCGAAACTGCTGGTAAACTGTACGAGCGTGGGGATGTATCCGGATACGGAGGCGACGGCTGTGCCGCGGGAGTGTTTGAAAAAGGGTATGACTGTTTTCGATACGATATATAATCCGGCGCGGACGCTTCTTTTGAGACAGGCCGGGGA
>CAYNKU010000350.1:0-2506 GCA_964397865.1 uncultured Pirellulales bacterium
GTTTTATACTCTTCGCCGCACGACGTATGGTTCACGGTAATTTCTGGTTAGCATGGTGTTTGCCTCGGCGTCGTTGATGAATCTTTCGGCTTTGCCGTCGAAGTTGAGCTCTCTTCCGAGGCGGTAGGAGATATTCGCCATCAGCGGCAGAGCGGTAGACATATAGCCGATTTTGATGTCGCAGGTAAGCGATTTGTAATCTCTGGTTTTCATGGCCTGGAGGAAGTTGGCGTAATGATTTCCGCCGCCTGCGCCAGCAAGGTTTGTTGGATCAGCGACTTCATCGGCCTTGGATTGGGAACTCGGTCCGGGCTCGTTTTTACGGCCGAAGTAAGTTTTCCAAGCACCGCCGTTGAGCGACATCCAGCCTTTTGTGCCGAAGAAGAGGTTGCCGATCTTGACATCTTCCTGCTTGTCGGTGGGGGCGTCTGTCGGGATAGCGGAATCGCCGTTGGTATAGACGCCGCGGACCTCGAACTGGAGGATCTTGCCGTCGGCGTATTTATAGGTAGCGATCTGGGTGTTTGCGGTTTCCTGCGCCGAATCGGGGAATGCGTAGAAGCCGCCCATTGACTGTATCCTTACGGGGTGCTCGTTCTTGTTCATGCCGAAGCGAGCGAGGTCGAACTGGTGGGGGCCTTGGTTTCCGATGTCGCCGTTGCCGTAGTCCCAGTGCCAGTGCCATTTGTATTTGAAGCGGTTCTGGTTGAAGGGACGTTTCGGGGCGGGGCCGAGCCACATATCGTAGTGTACGCCTGCGGGTACCGGCTCATCCGGGTAGGTTCCTATTGAGTCCCTGGGTTTGAAGCACATTCCGCGTGCCATGTAGACGTCACCGATTCCGCCGGAGTGGAGGAACTCCATGGCTTTTCGGATGCTCTGGTTGGAGCGGTTCTGGAAGCCGACCTGGACGATGCGTTTGTATTTTCTTGCGGCCTTTATCATTTGCCGGCCTTCGAAGAGATTGTGGCAGCAGGGTTTTTCGACGTAAACATCTTTGCCGGCCTGGCAGGCCCAGATAGTTGCGAGTGCGTGCCAGTGGTTTGGTGTGACTATTACGACGGCGTCGATGTCTTTGTCATCGTTTACTTTTCGGAGGTCGTATTCAGTAGAAGGTGCGTAACCAGCGATTTCCTTTATTCTTCGGACTGATCTTGGCAGGCAGTTTTCGTCGACGTCGCAGAGTGTCTTGATCTTTACGTTTTTCTCCCTGGTGAATCCTCTTGATACGACATTGCCTCGTCCGCCGGTACCGATTACAGCGATGGTTATCTGGTCATTGGCACCGGTTACGCCAGTTGCGGGTGCGGCGCCGGCGAGCGATGATATTCCGGCCGAGGCGACGATGCCGGCAGCACTGTTTCCGAGGAACTGTCGGCGTGTGATAGGTTTGCTTGTGAATGGCATTTTAGCTCTCCTTCAAAATTTAACTCAAAACGTGGATTCAAAAAAGTCATATACCCGGATTTAAGTTCGGCTAACGCTGATAAACGGCCGGGTTTATAGCGTCTTTTACGCTAAGTAATTTTATGAGACTTGTCAAGGATAATTTAATCTTTATTCACATCCTCTAAGTAAAATGTTTTTAGGTGTTTATAAATTTTAATCAAGCTTTGCTTCCGGCGTCGGCGAGCATTTTGTCGAAGAGCTTATGCTGCTCTTTTAGGGCGGCGACGCGGTCGGGGGGTTCGCTGCTTGCTTCGAGCAGTACCCATCCTTTGTATTCCATCTCGACGAGCATCCGGAAGACCCGGGCGTAGGGGTATTTTGGGGATTGGAGCTCGTGGATGTGGAGGGTATCGCCGAAGCGGTCTTTTACGAGGTTGAAGTTGTATTCGAGGCCCGGTTCGACGAGGTCGTTTCGGAGGTTGCAGTTCCAGCAGACGGCGACGGCGGGATGGTCGGCGATATCCATGATGGCTTTTATGACGGGCAGTCTTGAGGTTTCCCAGCCGTGGACTTCGAGGCGGACCTGCTGGTTGAAATCGGCGGCGTATTTGCCGAGGATGTTGAGGGATTTGCCGATCTGCTCGATGGTTTTTTCTTTTGGTACGTTTTCGTGGAAGGCGTTTGGTTTTACTTTGACGCCGGTTGATCCGATATCGTAACTTAGTTTGATGAACTTTTTGGAATCGTCGATAGCTTTTGCGAGTCTGTTGGGGTCGGGCCAATCGTACTGCTCGTTGCTGCCGAGGCCGACGAGAGTGATGGGGGTGTCGGCGAAGCGTTTGCGGACGTCGCGGCGCTGTTGGGCGTTTAGTGTGAATTCGACGCCGTGAGCGTGGGTTGTTCGCAGTTCGACGCCGGGGCAGTTAGTTTTTTCACAGTTTTCGATGAGTGTGGGCAGGTCCCAATCTCTGCCCCAGAGGTATGTTACCAGGCCGAAACGCATTTCAGCGGGGGATTTTTTAGAGAAAAGGGAACCGGTTGTGCATGATGTTAAGGCGGAGGAGCCGCAGAGAACCGCGGCGGCTTGGCCTGCGCGAGCTATGAACTGGCGGCGTGA